>CAXTNZ010000124.1:6124-9604 GCA_964245695.1 uncultured bacterium
CTCCGCGCTTACCGAGAGCGTCACGAGTGCGTTTAAAATATCTGCTACGAGCGCTCGTGGTTATTCAGCTTAAGGAATATAAACCGGCATTGGTTCAATTCCTAATTCATTCCTCCATTCTGATAAAGGTTTATCCCAATGTTCTTCCCACTTTTGCGCCAATAAGGGTTTTGCTTTTGACCCCATCCTATATCCGACAGCAATGCGGTCTAATAATATATCAAGCTGTTCTGGTTCTTTCAACAGAACTCTGATTAATCCCCCTGCTAAAAGCATTGCTGAAAGGGTTCTGCGAGTTTGCGCTATTTCAAATGCCTTTAATGCTATTTCTCCGATTTCATCAGGCTCAAATCCCGTTACTAAATGCCAAATGTCGTGAGTTTGGCGCAAGCGTAAAAGAATGTAACTAATATCGTCTTCTACTTTAATTTTGCGGTAGAAATTGGGGTCAAAACCTAAATTTTTGATGTAAGATGCATAGGTATGTCCTAAAGAACCTTCTGGATATTTCAACAATGCATCTATATCAGGAGAAGGTGCAATATAACGTTCTTGAATTAGCTGCGCTACTTCCGGCTGAGATTTTACAAACTCCACAGCTAATATACTCGCCTTGCTGTGACGCAAACCATCTTCAATATCGTAAACCGAATCAGTTTTACTAGCGTCACGAAATAGAGTAATTGTTCCCTTCAACGTACTTAATAAATCAAGGTAAAATTGTCGCCGTTTCTCTAATAGCATAGAAACTCCTAGCTAAACCTGTGATGAAATTTTAAATTTATGGCAATTGTCCATTTATTCTGGCATTAAATCCGTAAACCTGACGAGTACCCGTCAAGGGTACTAAAGTCACTTCTTTTTCATCACCTGGTTCAAACCTTACAGCAGTCCCCGCCGGAATATCTAAGCGCATTCCTCGTGCTTGTTTTCTGTCAAAATTTAATGCGGCATTAACTTCAAAAAAGTGAAAATGTGAACCAACTTGAATTGGTCTATCTCCTGTATTTGCAACTTGCAATCTTACAGTAGGACGACCCGCATTTAATTCAATTTCCCCTTCTAATGTAATAATTTCTCCCGGAATCATAACTCTGCGCCTCTGCGTCTCTGTGTGATATTTACCTTATTGGATTATGCACAGTTACCAACTTAGTCCCATCAGGAAAAGTTGCTTCCACCTGCACTTCATGCACCATTTCCGGCACACCTTCCATCACATCATCTTGCCTCAAGATAGTTGCACCATAACTCATTAATTCTGCAACAGTTCGCCCATCTCGCGCACCTTCTAAAATAGCAGCAGAAATATAAGCCACAGCTTCTGGATAATTCAATTTCAAACCTCTTTCTTTGCGCCTTTCTGCTAACAACGCAGCTGTAAAAATCAATAACTTATCTTTTTCCTGCGGCGTAAGTTGCATTTCTACCTCTTTTCTCTTTTCTCTGTGTCCTCTGCGCCTCTGCGGTTCGTTAAATTTGCCAAACTCTGGGTATACAATTTCCACGATTCAAAAAAGACATCCGCAGCAACTGCCAAACATCAATAAACCAGTTTCTCACCTCAGATGTTGAAGAACCACGATATCGACACAAAAATCCATTTTCTAAACGAGTAACCCCAGCTTCACCTTTCCCACTCCACAAATTGCGTGCTTTTTCAACTATTTCTGGTGAAACCGCACCTCCCACCCAAACTAGATTACCTGTAATTGGTTGCCCAGCCAAGCCGTGGGGACTGTGGAAAACTTCTTCACTACCCGGTAGCCATTGTCTATCAATCCACAACGGTTTGCCTTGCTGCCAAATTTCAGTATGATTGCGCCATTCTCCTTGCACAAATTTCTCACCTCTAGCACTGCGACCAAATCGAGTAATTTCCCAGCCTAAATAACTAGCTTTCGTAGCTAATTCTACCCGTAAATCTTGCCGAAAAATTGCCCCGTTAAAAACAATAGTTTCTTGGGGAAACCATTCTAAACAAGCGCCAGAATCAACTTGTATATTGATGCTTTGTCTAGCTTGATTACCATTACTACGATAAATTTTACTAGCAGCCGCTGTAGTAATTAATGCTCGGCTGTTGGGTTGAAGGTGAAAATCAAGAGAAAGGCGATCGCCTCCTACAACGCCTCCAGCCGTATGTAAAATGACGCTATGACAAACTTGCTGCCCTTCTGGATAAAACGGGCGCTGTACCTTCAGTGGGGCTTGATGGGAATTGTGAATTAGCGCTGTTGTACCCAGGCGATCGGCATACACTAAATTCAGTTTGCCATGCCAGCTATCCGAAATTTCTTTTTCGAGAACTTTGCTCATTTTTGAGCCAAAATTACGTAATCATCTAAAGTGTAATGTAAATCATAATTAACAATTTTATATTTTCTCGCCAGTTCAGTTATGTATTCTTGAGGAGGCAATTTTTCTCTTGCATACTTACCAAATTCAGAACCAAAGGGTGTTTTTTGCCCGGTGGATGTGAGATATTGATACGACACAAGTTTCAACCCTAGCTCTTGTACAAATTTTTCAATTAAACTATTTTCCTGATTTTTATCTTCACTCATTCGAGAACCATAAGTTTGAAAGAGTCTTGAACCCTGTACAACTACCAGAACATAGCCTTCATCCTTGAGACTCTCGCTAAATATTTTTATATAAACTTGATGAGATTTATATCTCTCATCTTGATTGGCAAAAATACAATGAGAAATTACTATAAAATCAAAGAAGTTTTTGGGAAGTTTTTCGGGAACAGTATCGTTGTTATCGTATTTGAATACATCATTTGTATAAAAGCGCAAGTAAGAATTTACAGCGGGTGTTTTTTGTTCCTTAGCGTATGTTCGCCAAAATTTTAGACCATGATACTGTAGTAAATCTTGTTGTTCAAAAGAACAGTAAGAAATATGTATTTGAGATAACGATGAAAAGCTATCAACGCTTTGCAAGAACGAAGATAAACCGTAAAGCATAGCTCCCGAACCTGCACCAATATCCAGCACATTAATATTAGCTTTTAACAAGCCGGACTTATATACTAAAAACCAAGCCAAATAAGCACTGTATACACCCTCTAAAAAATACCTAATGAAGTAAATGTGTGGTGTGAGATTATATTTATAATCAGGGTCTTTGCCTTTTTTCAAATAATTAATATCTTCATTTGCTGTTTTTAAATCATTTAAAAACTTATTTTGATCTTTGTGGTTATTAAACCCGTTGTCCAAATATTCTGCCAGCTTGTTTTCTAATGGTTCAAATATATTGCTATCAATACCAGTACACTGAATTATACGTTCATCTATATCTAATATTTGAAACTTTTGAATAACCAAATTAATATAATCAGAGTTAGGAGTAAGTAAAAATGATTCTGTTGGCTCAAATAACTTTTGCGCTCGCTGCCTTAAAGATTCTTCAAGCTCTAATTTTTGCCTTGAAAGTTCTGCTTCTAAATTCTGTCTTACTTCAGTTAGC
>CAXTNZ010000124.1:9704-19877 GCA_964245695.1 uncultured bacterium
CTCTAATTTTTGCCTTGAAAGTTCTGCTTCTAAATTCTGTCTTACTTCAGTTAGCTGTCTGCGTGCAGCAGCTTCTCTTTCTGACTCTAATTTTTGCCTTGAAAGTTCTGCCTCTAAATTCTGTCGTATTTCAGTTAGCTGTCTGCGTGCAGCAGCAGCTTCTCTTTCTGACTCATACTGAGACTCATCCGACAGAAGTTTATCTCTAAACAGCTTCTCCAGCCATGATAGTTTTGCACTCTTTGTTTGTATCTCTTGTAACAGTTGTTCAGCAACTCGCGTGTCCCCCTGTTTTAGTGCTGATTTTAACTTGCGACTACGCAACCAATTTGCAATAGTGTTACTCATAACCAAATCCGTCCTTTCCTTCTTTAATTTCCACGCTAGTCAGCCGAGAAACTAACTTTTGCTTAAATGTAGCATAGGTTACTTGTTCTTCTTGGTACCACCAAGGGTACTTTTGCTTAAGACGTTCCGCCTCTTGGCGGGTTCCTGCGACAAGAGAACGATTATGGCTTGCGTGAAATTCCTGAATTACAATTCTATCTGCGATCGCTAATTTCTCAATAAAAGCGGTTTCATCTTCTGGTAAGGTCGGAAGTAGAGGTGTAATGGTGATAGAAATTTTCGGAATAAAACCTTTTAAAGGGTCAATATTTTGTTTTATTTTGGTAAGAGCATTTAATCTGGCTTTGATGCTAGGCGATCGCGCTTCAAAATCTCTTCTTACAGATTCGCTACCAGTGGGGATACTCATATTAATTCGCAATCGCTGAAATCGTTGTAAAATATCAATATCTCTGGTAATAATTGGGCTGCGAGTTTGAATCACCAATGTCGGACGATATTCAAGCATTACCTCCAACAAAGAGCGCGTTAGCTGATGTTTAGATTCAATAGGTTGATAAGGATCTGTAACGCTACTCATATAAATTTTCGGAAACTTGTTGGGGTTTTTCTTGTACCATTTTTCCAAATCTTTTTCTAAAATTTGTGCAGCATTTTCCTTGATAATTACCCATTTACCCCAATCTTGCCGCATTTGAGAATTAGGACTAAAAGCCGCAGCATAACAATAACTACATCCGTATTGACAACCCCGGTAAGGATTTAAAGTAAAATCATAAGCAGCGATAAAACCAGTTGCCGGATTTAGTATAGATTTAGCATTTTGGGAGTAGATTTTGCTATCACCAAAAGTTTCTTTAACTAACTGTGTAGGAGTGCCTTCAGAATATCCTTCATAGCGAGCTTTTGCCATTTTAAAATTTGATATTAGGTTTAGAAAAGGTAAAAATTTCACGCCAAGACGCTAAGACGCTAAGAAAAAGCTTTGCACCTTGATGTAAGTATTAATCAAATAATAAATAATGCACCCTAATTTATATAATTCCCACTTTAACTTTCAATTACTTCTAAAAGATGCACGCTAGTGCTATGAACAATGTAAACAAAACCACGCTCATTGGCAAAACGCTGATATAAATCCCGCAAACCTGCCACAAGTTGCTGCTGCATTGGTCCAGAACGAGGAACAGAAGAATAACTCATCGAACGACCAATTAGTCCAGTTAAATCTAACTCTTGCCGATAAACAAAAACATATTCGCGGAGATTAACAAAATGGGGACTCACTATTAGTGGCTCGACAAATTTCATCCGCTCGTCTACTCGTTCGCCATTCGATGCTGCGCGTACTATTCGCGTATATTCAGCAGTGAAAGTATCTTCGCGATCGCGGTTATTCCACACTACTGCCAACCGTCCCGATGGTTTTAAAATCCGCCAAAACTCCAACAAAGTTGGTTCTGGGTTGAACCAGTGAAAAGCTTGAAAACAAGTTACTAAATCAACCGATGCATCAGCTAAGTTAGTAACTTCTGCTGTTCCATCGCGAAATTCCACTTTTGGTGATGGTTCAGCCGCTTCTCTCATCGCTGCATTTGGTTCAACAGCAATGACGCTAACTCCGCGATCGCCTAACAACCGCGAGGAAATACCAGTACCCGCACCAATATCGGCGGCTAAAAGTTGCGCCGGTGGGGCTAACCCTTCCAAGATAATATCAATTGCTGCGGCTGGGTAGCTTGGTCGGTATTTTACATAGTCCGCTGCTCTGTCGGAGAATCGAGTCAGTGGATTGAGAGTATGTAGGGGTGTTGTGTCGGTGTTAGTTTGGCTCATTGGTGTGGGATGGAAAACAATCTTAGTAATCGTCTTTAAGTAAGTTAACTACCCATACTAATAAATATTTTCCAATGATGGACATTTGGATACTTACCTGGCGTTACCACAGCAACTGACTTAACTGAATAGAAATGCGATCGCTTCAGTGGATGACAAACAAAAAAACAGCCGCCTCCACTTTGGAGACAGCTGCTTTCAAACAAAATTAGGGGGTTAATAAACCTTAATAATCGAAGTCGCCACCACCCATACCGCCGCCACCAGCAGGAGCAGCATCCTTAGGCTCAGGCTTGTCAACAACGATACATTCGGTTGTCAACACCATACCAGCGATAGAAGCAGCGTTTTGCAAAGCAGAACGAGTCACTTTCGCAGGGTCAACAATACCAGCTTCAAACAAATCGACGAATTCGTTTGTCGCGGCGTTGTAGCCAACGTTGAATTCCTTCTCTTTCACACGTTCAGCAATGACAGCACCATTCTGACCAGCATTTTCTGCAATCCGCTTCAGAGGAGCAGGCAAAGCACGAGCTACAATCAAAGCACCAATTAACTCTTCATCCTTCAAGTTGCCATTTGCCCATTCTTCGAGCTGAGGCGCCAAGTGAGCGAGAGTTGTACCACCACCAGGAACGATACCTTCTTCCACAGCAGCTTTGGTAGCGTTGATAGCGTCTTCTAAGCGCAGCTTCTTATCCTTCATTTCGGTTTCGGTAGCTGCACCCACTTTCACTACAGCCACACCACCAGCAAGTTTAGCCAAACGCTCTTGCAGCTTTTCTTTGTCGTAGCTCGATTCAGTTTCATCCATCTGACGACGGATTTGTTCGACACGAGCCTTGACAGCAACATCGTTACCTTCAGCAACAATCGTGGTGTTGTCTTTGGTGATCGTGATGCGGCGAGCTTTACCCAAGCTATCCAACTTGGTATTGTCCAGCTTCAAACCAGCATCTTCGGTGACTAACTGACCACCAGTGAGAACGGCGATATCTTCCAGCATCGCTTTGCGGCGATCGCCAAATCCAGGAGCCTTGACAGCAGCAACGTTCAACACGCCACGCAGTCTATTCACAACCAAAGTTGCCAAAGCTTCTTTTTCAATATCTTCGGCGATAATCACCAAAGGACGACCAGCACGAGCAACTTGCTCTAACACTGGTACGAGGTCTTGTACCAAAGCAATTTTCTTATCGGTCAGCAAGATGTAAGGCTCATCAAACACCGCTTCCATCCGCTCAGGATCGGTTGCAAAGTAAGGAGAGATGTAGCCTTTGTCAAAGCGCATCCCTTCAGTGATTTCCAATTCGGTGGTCATAGATTTCCCTTCTTCTAGGGAAATTACGCCTTCTTTGCCCACCTTGTCCATTGCTTGGGCAATCATCTGACCGACTTCTTCGTCGTTACCAGCAGAAATTGCACCAACTTGAGCGATCGCTTTAGAATCTCCTACAGGACGAGCTTGCTCTGCAATACTCTTAACCAAAAAGCCGGTAGCTTTGTCAATACCGCGCTTCAAGGAAATCGCATTTGCACCAGCAGCAACGTTCCGCAAGCCTTCTTTTACCATTGCGTGAGCTAGCACGGTTGCGGTTGTTGTACCGTCACCAGCAGCGTCGTTGGTTTTAGAAGCGGCTTGACGAATCAAAGCAACGCCAGTGTTTTCAACGTGGTCTTCTAATTCGATTTCTTTGGCGATCGTCACACCATCATTGACAATTTGTGGTGCGCCAAATTTCTTCTCTAGCACCACGTTACGACCCTTGGGACCAAGGGTAACAGCCACAGCTTCAGCCAGGATGTCCATGCCTCGTTCGAGGGCGCGACGGGCGTTTTCGTTGTAGATAATGCGCTTTGCCATAATTGTCTATCTCAGTTCTTAATGTTCAGTTGTCACTTGTCAAAAGTCATTTGTCAAAAGTCATTTGTCTTTGTTAATGACGAATGACTAAATGACCAATGACTATGAAACTACCGCTAAAATGTCTTTTTCTGAAAGCAGGACATACTCGTCAGTGCCGAGTTTGATGTCGGTGCCAGCGTACTTGGAGTACAGCACCTTCTCTCCCACCTTCACATCCAACGCCTGACGACCACCATCATCTTTGAGCTTACCGTCACCCACAGCAACCACTTCGCCTACTTGGGGCTTTTCTTTGGCTGTGTCGGGCAAATACAGACCACCTGCGGTCTTTTCTTCAGATGCGCTCACTTTCACGAAAACGCGATCGCCTAAAGGTTTTACAGTAGAAACGCTTAGAGATACAGCTGCCATATTAAATTTCTCGCCTATTAGCACTCTCGACTCCTGAGTGCTAATGTACCGAACAGCGGTAGGCAATGGCAATAAATTTCTTTGTACGGGTTCCCGAACTAGGCAAGCTCTAGTATACTTAAGTAGAAATACTCAATAATTTTCATTTGTCCTGGTTTTGTACTGGAAGTTACGAAGATTTTTAAATAGTCGTTCTTTATTTGCAGGCGGTGAAAAATTAATATAGAACAGTAATCAGGGAGCCGCTTAATGAGTAACAATACAGTGATCCAGTCCAGCCGTAAAATCCCAAAAACCACTAAACTTCTGGACAAGAAACCCTTAAGAAATTGTGTAAAAACTTTAGGAATTGCAAAAATTCAGCCACATATTTTTATATGTGCTGACCAGATAATTCCTCAATGCTACTCAAAACAAGCTAATCTGGAAGCTTGGGAATATTTGAAAAAGCGACTGTAAAAGCTCAAACTCGACCAGCCGCAAGACAAATGTCCCAGTTGCATTTCTAAGACCAAACCCAACTGCTTGCGAGTTTGTTGTTCTAGACCGATAATGGTGGTTTACCCGGATGCTGTCTGGTAAAAGCCAAGCAACCCCGGAAGTCCCAATCATCGGCTCATTCAAGAAAACTTGATAGGCATAATGCTGGTGGAAGAATATGCATTTTTGACCCAACATGCGCTTTTAAACTTCCTTTCTTTATGAGCGAACATCTGATAAAGGCTTAACATCCGCTGAGGATATCGAGCAGCAGTACGCATAATGAAAGCGCGGGTTGGTTTTTTAGCTAGGGTGATCTTCAGTCAATACCTACGTATGAACACAAAGGATTACTATTTAATCAGTGTTTTTTCACCCGCAACTTCAAAGCGATATATAATAGCGCATTATAAATACTACTGCTCTAAGTATCCATACTGGAGTTTTGCCATTGAAAGACTAATATCTCAAAAGTAGTTCTCACTTTTGAGACTTCGCTTAAGCAAGGGCAAGTTAAGTGGGAAAAAAAGGACAACATCTCAATAATCCACCATAGAGGATAACTATTCAAGACCTTGATGGACCGAAGCGCGACAAGTGCCACTGCTATGAAAGAGCCCAGCATGAAAGATCACAAACGACTTCTACTGATTGATGATGACCCTAACCTCATCTTGCTGGTGAAGGACTACTTGGAATTCCGGGGATATGAAGTCACGACTGCGGAAAATGGTCGAGAAGCTCTGGAAATTTTAGAGCAGGATGTTCCAGATATGATCATCTGCGACGTGATGATGCCGGAAATGGACGGATATACTTTTGTTGAACAAGTCCGGCAAAACGAACGCACCAGCTGGATTCCCGTTCTTTTCCTTTCCGCGAAGGGTCAAAGTGCTGATAGAGTTAAAGGATTAAATAAAGGTGCTGACGTCTACATGGTCAAGCCCTTTGAACCAGAAGAACTCGTAGCCCAAGTTGAATCTTCGCTCAAACAAACCATCCGCTGGAAAGAACACCAAGCAAAAGGAGGAGAAAACGGTTCCCGCATCCAGGTTCCCTTCGATGTGCAGCTAACTCCAACAGAACTGAAAGTAGTTCAGTTTGTTGCTAGGGGTTTAGCCAACCGGGAAATTGCTGAAGAACTAAATGTTAGTCAGCGCACCGTTGAAAGCCACGTTTCCAATATGTTGGGCAAAACCAATCTCCACAACCGTACTGAACTAGCGCGTTGGGCGATTGAAAACCAAATGGCGTAAGACCCATTTTAGATTGGAGATTTTCAGAGAAGTCTGAGCGGAGGTTTCCTCAGCTCGGAACTTCAGAGATTTTGGAAAGTGCGATCGCACTCTTGTTTCTTCCAAGAACCAAAATCGATTGTAGATGCGATCGCCTTCCTCTAACAGCCTGATCCCCGTAATCATCACTTCATCTGATGAAGTGTATTTAACGCTTTCAGGCTGATTATTGGAGAAATTGCTCAAGCTTTAAGTTAACGCTACATTTATCGGCGCTTACCATATCTTTTGCTGTTCCTATGAGGATATGTCAAAGGAAAAGCCTTTAAAAGTCGTCGATTTCACTCAGAATGATATCCTGTGCTGTCTGTTCTTCCCTTCTTGCCAATTGCTTCAAGTCACGCCACAGGTTGGGATAAAATTCAGCTTGCACAGTACCATCAACCTCCTCACACTCTTCGTGAAGTTAGTTCGCCACATCATACTATTTGCCTTAATGTTGGAAATTCGCTTTCCTTCGAGCATCTAATAGACGGACACCTTGAGATAATTCATTCGCAACCGGGTGATATTGGTTTATATCCAGCCAATCTACAGCAAACTGTTCGCTGGGATAAAGAAGCCGAATTTTTGCAACTTTATCTTGAACCAACACTGCTAATCGCTATTAGTTACGAATCATTTGGGTGCGATCACGTTGAACTGACACCACGATTGACATTTTCCGACCCATTAATTTATCATATAGGGTTGGCGCTCTTGACGGCATTGGAAACAGATGGTGTACAAAGTCGTCTTTATGCTGAATCTATGGCAAATGCATTGGCGGTTCATTTAGTGTCTCGCTACTCGACACGAGAACGCGCCATCCCGGATTTTGTCCTCGGAGTATCCCCGCGAAATTTTCAGCAGGTTCTTGACTATATTAACGAGCATCTAGAGCAGAATTTGAGCTTGGCTGAACTGGCAAATGTGGTTCAACTGAGTTCTTATCATTTTGCCCATTTGTTCAAACAAACCACGGGAGTTTCACCGCATCAATATCATATTCGTTGCCGAATTCAGCGTGCCAAACAGTTGCTTCTAACAAAAAAATTGACAATTGCAGAAGTTGCTCATGCTGTAGGTTTTGCTAGTCAGGGACATCTCAACTATCATTTTAAGCGCTTAGTTGGCATGACCCCGAAAGCATTTTTGCGGCAATAGCAAGAACTTGGAAAACAAACGCAAGAACTTTGAAGACAGCAGTTTGTTTCACTCCCGATACTGAATTAAGAATTCTGATTCAGTTAAAAGGAGATTTTCATGTCTACATTAAGCGAACAAAATAAAGCGATCGCTCTGCGTTTTGCCAAGGAAGCATGGGGAAATGTTGCTCTGTGGGACAAAGTATGGGATGAATTGGTAGCAGAGGATATGATATGGTACTTTTGCGGTTGGTCTGAACCGATTCGTGGAAGTAAAGCAAGTAAAGCATTTTACGCCGATTTGTACCAAGGTTTCCCAGATATCCAACTTGTGAGTGTGGAGAATGCGATCGCTGAAAATGATAAAGTTGCCTTTCGCTCTACCATAAAAGGCACACATAAAGGTGATTTTATGGGAATTTCTCCAACAGGAAAATCGATAAGTGCAAGCGATCTCAATCTCTTCCGCATATCTGAAGGCAAAATTGTCGAATGGTGGTACGAATTGAATTTGCTAGAAGTGATGAAGCAAATCGGCGTAATATCTGACCAATTATAACAGTAAATAACAAGAAACCCGGTTTCTCAGAGAAACGGGGTTTCTAAATATGCTTAAAA
Organism: uncultured bacterium; assembly: GCA_964245695.1. Classification (GTDB taxonomy): domain Bacteria; phylum Cyanobacteriota; class Cyanobacteriia; order Cyanobacteriales; family Nostocaceae; genus Hassallia. The sequence goes on from CAXTNZ010000124.1 coordinate 17,687, forward strand.
TTCGGCACTTTGCGGTGTTCTGGGAAAGGGAATTACATCGCGAATATTCCCCATCCCTGTCATGAATTGCACCAAGCGCTCAAAACCTAACCCAAAACCAGCGTGTGGTACAGTTCCATAACGACGCAAGTCAAGATACCACCATAAATCTTCTGGCTTCATTCCTTGCGCTATTATCCGCTTTTCCAACACATCTAAACGTTCTTCACGTTGCGAACCACCGATAATTTCGCCTATTTTTGGTGCGAGAATATCCATCGCTCGCACTGTTTTTTCATCATCGCTCAAGCGCATATAAAACGCTTTGATTTTTGCCGGATAATCAGAAACGATGACGGGCTTTTTGAATAATTGTTCGGCTAGATAACGTTCGTGTTCTGATTGTAAATCTAAACCCCAACTTACCGGATATTCAAACTTCACCTCGGCTTTCTCTAAAAGTGAAATTGCTTCTGTATAAGTTAGACGCTGGAATTCATTATTAATAATGTTGTCTGCTGTTTCCAGCACTGTATTATCAATTCGTTGATTGAAAAATTCCATATCTTCCGGACAAGTTTCTAACACATATTTAAAAACGTGTTTGAGAAACGCTTCGGCTAAATCCATGTCGCCATCTAAATCGCAAAAAGCCATTTCTGGCTCAACCATCCAAAATTCGGCTAAATGGCGCGATGTGTTGGAATTTTCCGCACGAAAGGTAGGACCAAAAGTATAAACGTTACTAAAAGCCATCGCCATCACTTCGGCTTCTAACTGACCACTAACTGTTAGATATGTCGGTCTGCCAAAAAAGTCCTGAGCGTAGTCTACGGCGTTATTCTCGGTGCGGGGAATGTCTTTTAGGTTCAAACCGGTAACGTTGAAAAGTTCACCCGCGCCTTCGCAATCGCTAGCAGTGATGATCGGTGTGTGTACCCACAAAAAGCCGCGTTCTTGGAAAAATTGATGAATTGCTGTCGCACAAGCGTTTCTCACACGGAAAACTGCACCAAAGGAATTGGTACGGCTTCGCAAGTGTCCAATGGTTCGCAAAAACTCATAGGAATGGCGTTTCTTTTGTAGCGGGTAAGTTTCGGGATCAGCCTCACCGTAGACTTTCACCATTTCAGCTTTCAACTCAATGCGCTGTCCTTTACCTTGCGAAGGAACCAGCACCCCTGTCACCTCAACCGAAGCACCTGTATTCAGCTTTTTGATGATAGCCTCATAATCTGGCAAATCTTGATTCATTACGACTTGCAAACTAGCCAACGATGAACCGTCATTAACTTCGATAAAAGCAAATCCTTTCAACTCGCGTTTTGTCCGCACCCAGCCTTGAATTAAAAGAGACTCATCAGGTTGACCACTTCGCAATATTTCTGCTATCCGTCGCTTTACCATAGTTAACCAACATAGGACTTTAATATCCAGCCTATGATAACCCCCAATCCACCAAAGCGGATGATTTGCCAAAAAGGTTTCTTGACACTTTTCCAGGAGAATAACTGACTTTCTAAGCTAACTTCTAGCACTTCCAACTGCTGTTTGATGTGCTTTAACTCAGCTTTCATTTCTGGAGTGTAATGTTTATTTTTATTAAGTTCTTGGCGGCGTTTTTCATATTCTGCCTTGGATGTGCGATCGCGTTCCACTTGCGTGTAGCGTTCTTTCAATTCAACAAGCGATCGCTCTAAGAATAATAATTCTTCTTCAAATTCTGGCTCTTGATTTGATGGCGGCGGTTGTTTAGGCGGCTTCATTTACAAGTAGTACACTAATAGTCAATAGTCAATGGTCAACTGTCAACTGTCAAAGGTCAATGGTCAATGGTCAATTAACTATAGACTCTTGACTATGGACTCTTGACTCTTTGCACTTTGGACTATCAACTCAGCACTCCTCGCACTTAATATCATGTCCCAATCGACCCAACTGCCTAAAACCAGTCAATTAGATGAATTTAGCACCCTGGAATTAGCCCAAGCCCTCATGGAGAGGCTGAGCATTTCCCCTAACGATTGGCATCGCCTTAAGTCTAACCGCAATTCTCGCGCCAGTGAACAAGCCACAGCCGCCCTTGTGTTTCTCCTGAAAAATCAGCCTACTGAAGCCCTTGCTAGATTAGAACAAGCATCTGCTTGGTTAGATCGCTCTATTTCTGCACCACCCTGTCCAACTCACGGCGACAAAAAGTAGGGAGTGGAGG
>CAXTNZ010000125.1:0-3379 GCA_964245695.1 uncultured bacterium
CCCCCCATCCTCTTCACAGGAGGGGTTGTGTCGCAAGTAACGCTGTTAAATCCAGGGAGGCGAGGCGCTGATAAGCTTGATTTATCACACGTTTTCCTCGGAGAAAGCCCGTATTAGCACCGGGACAAATATACTGGAGAGTGTCGGGTGTGAAGCGTTCTAGCAGGGACTTAAGACTCTTAATTTGTCGATGCCAGTGAAAGGTTTTGGCTGTCCGTAATGGTACTGGTTCGCCCTGCTGGTTGGGGACTAAATGCCGTCCAGAAAATAGCACGCCTCCAAGCTCACTGTAGTACAAGCAAGACGATCCGGGGGAATGACCTGGTGTCCAGAGCACTTGTGTTGTTGTATTCAGGGTGTATTCTTGACCAAAGGTAGTGATGGTTAATCCAGGTAATAAATAGGCTTCTTGCTCTTGAATGAGAATCTCACAGTTGAAGGAGTGCTGAATTTCTGCTGTTTTACCGATCGCCGCCCGATGTGTGATAAATAAATGACGCACGCCTCCATGCGATCGCAAAAAATCCTGATTTGTTTGGTCTAAGGCAGGGCAGTCTATCAGGATATTGCCTTCATTTCTTACAATAAAATAAGAGGTTCCTCCTAATGTGTCCCGATTTGGTGGAAAGGCAAAAATGCTGTTAAACACAGCCTGTGGTGGCTTAGCTGTATGATTCGGCTGTTGAGGTATGGGGCACATAAGCAAAAAACCGCGCACTCTCGGAGTTGTGGAAAATTTAGTTACAGTGCTGAACTTCTGAAGAATTGAAACTTAGGATACAAGCACTGTCTATGGTTGTGAAAGAAAAATTCGGGTTTGGGGTCTGCCGATTCGTGAGTGCTGTGGTGCTGAAACGCTTTGGTGGCACATTGTTATCAAAATATCTGAAGATAAAATGACATTTTGGTTTCTCCTTTTATTGGGACTATTTACTTATCTAATGGTGCAGCGCAGTGTCGCTCAAATCACCAAGACACCAGTGTGGCTGTTGTGGTTTGTTTTAATGACGCCAGCATTGCTGTTGACTGGGTGGACGCTGAAGTATGGGGCGAAACAACCGCCGCCGCCAGCGCTGATTGTTTGGTCATCAATTATCTGTCTTCTGTTATACTGGCTGTTGTTTCAATGGGGGCGTCAAACACCAAGAAATACACAGACTGAACCTCAAACCCCAGAATCACAATCGGCTATTAATACTACCGCAGAATCAGTAACAGTGCGCCCCATTGAGCCTACAGAAGAAACCCAATTGCGAAATTGTTTTCCCTGGTCTGTATACTACATCCAAAACATTGAGTATCGACCACAAGCCGTGATCTGCCGGGGACAGTTGCGAAGTACACCAACCAATGCCTACCAAAAGATTAAGGCAAATATTGAAGCACAATTTGGCGATCGCTTCCTGATTATCTTTCAAGAAGGTTTCAATGGCAAACCCTTCTTTGTACTAGTTCCTAACCCGCAAGCTGCCAAAGCGGATACACGCAACCCGGAACAGTTAACGCGACCAGGATTAGCACTTTTACTGCTAGTTGCGACTCTGTTGACTACTACCTTGGTAGGAGTGAAAATGGCTGGTGTTGATTTGGCGACATTCCAATCTAACCCAGGTGTTTTTCTCAAAGGATTGCCCTATGCTTTAGGGCTAATGACCATTCTGGGCATTCATGAAATTAGTCACTATTTAACATCTCGCTTCTACAAAATTCGCTCGACACTGCCTTACTTTATCCCGATGCCTTTTTTCTTGGGAACCTTCGGCGCATTTATTCAGATGCGTAGTCCTATACCCAACCGCAAAGCTTTATTTGACGTTAGCATTGCTGGACCAATTGCAGGCTTTGTCGCAACTTTGCCCATACTAATATGGGGCTTAGCTCATTCTCAAATAGTTCCCCTGACTGAAAAAACAGGACTGCTGAACCCTGATGCCCTCAATCCTAAATATTCCATTTTACTAGCGCTGCTGTCGAAGTTAGCCTTGGGGAGTGCGTTAACGCCACAATCAGCTATTGATTTGCATCCAGTGGCAATAGCTGGTTTTCTGGGACTGATTATGACCGCATTAAATTTGATGCCGGTGGGACAATTGGATGGGGGTCATATTGTCCATGCGATGTTTGGGCAAAGAACTGCAATCTTAATTGGTCAAGTTGCTCGCTTGTTGCTGCTGCTACTTTCTTTAGTGCAGTCGGAATTTTTCTTGTGGGCGATTATTTTATTATTCATACCACTGATTGATGAACCCGCTTTAAACGATGTTACTGAACTGGATAACAAACGTGATATTTTGGGGTTAGCAGCAATGGCTTTATTGGTAATCATTGTACTGCCACTACCGCAGGCGATCGCCCGCTTGTTCCAAATTTAAACTGCATCGGGGCAAAGGGAGAAAAGGTAAAAGTTAAAAAGATTCTTCTTTTTTCCTTCTTTCTTCTTGCAACCCGGATAGTCAGTAATATTTTTTGCCGGAAATTTGGTAAAGAATCGGAAATATTTATTAAGTTCATCTTCTCATTTTTGTGGGGGAGGCAGCGAATAAAGGCGGCTTACTTTAGGCATTTTGCTTGCCTTTACTTTATAAAGTACATATGCCTAATTAAAAATTATTTTGTTACTTCTATTATTAAATAATGTCGATAAGTGGCAATATAATGAATTTAGATAAAATATTATGATATTTAATCAGTCTTTTTTGTATTTGAAAACTGCTCAAAAGACTATGAATGCTCTTGTATATTTACTTCGTGAGTAACTATGGAGATTGTGCCTTTAATTTTTTCGATTGTTGCGGCGGTATCAACAATATCAATAGTGATAATTGCAGTATTGGTTCTTCAGCTTAAAAAGAGCCTAAATGCTAGCCAAACAGAACAGGAAAAACTATTAAAACTTGTGGAGGCTACTAATGAATTAAGTAAGCAGCAATGTCAGATAACTGCTGAGGCAAGTAAAAGGCAGACTGAATCTTTTGAAAATATAAAAAACCAGTTTGCCAGTATAATTGAAGGAAGCTCGGATCTAGAAAATCGCTTGATTGAGGTGCTGGAAGTCAACAATAATTCCAGAGAAAGCCTTAGCCATCTGGTAGAGAGTTACACAGAAATGCAATTGGCATTGCCAGCGCTAGGGGAGAAATTTGAGACATTTGCGTCTGTACAAACCCAAGTTGAGAGTGTAATCCAAGGAAACTCAAATCTAGAAAATCGTCTGAGTGAGTTACTGGAAGCTAACAACAATTTTAGGGAAAGTTTTGCCCATTTGGTGCAGGGTAATACACAGACGCAAATAGAAAAGTTCCAAGCACTCTCAGAAAAATTTGAGACATTTGCATCGGTGCAAAAGCAGGTTGATAATCTGGTTGAAGGAACTTCAAAT
>CAXTNZ010000125.1:3479-19664 GCA_964245695.1 uncultured bacterium
ATCTGGTTGAAGGAACTTCAAATTTTGAAAATCACCTGAAAGCAAGCATCACTGATTTGGTGCAGAGTAATACACAGATGCAAATAGAGAAATTCAACGGATTTGAAACGCTAAAAACTCAGGTTGATACTTTGGTTGAAGGAACTTCAAATCTGGAAAATCGCCTCACACAGTTACTGGAAGCCAACAAACCAAACAGCAAAGGATTCAAAAAGACTACGCTAGGAACTAAGTAACTCTTGGGATTATCTAATTGTTCACCTTTGCTTTCTACTGAAGGTGTTGTGCTATAAGCAAGATTCCTCAACCCCCCAGAAACGGGGGGCTTTTTAGGAAACAAAACTAACTTGATGCTGAGTTAGCCGCTTCCGATGCTTTTGCAGCTGGTGGAGTACCACCCATGCGAATCTCAGATGTGAACGAAGCCATGCTAAAGCCGCCAAAGCGCTTCAGAACACTGACCCGCATCCGCAAATTCGGACTAGCAAACCACAGACGTTCTTCAGACCACATGGTTTCGTATTCTGTGATTAGAGTCAAGGCGTCATCACTGCCCATTTTATAGCTACCGGCGACTGGAGCTTTCTCGGCATAGCCCATTTCCCGCAGCAACTTACCTTCATTGGGATTATCGTCATTGGGTACAGTAACCAACACTGTAGAACCAGTGTGTTTTTCTTCATCCCATTCCATTGTCCCATTCCAGGTAACTCTGGCACCACAGGAAGCATGTTTTGGGTCAATTTCATACTGTTGACACAATTTCGCTACTTCTGGATGATCTGCTGCAAGCATCTCAATTACAATGTCTGACTTACCGTCTTCAGATTGCTTGAAAGCCAAGTGGTGACTAGTACGATGAGAAAACCATTTACCAGCGCTCAATTCAAAAAATTCTTCAATATTCATGAATGAAATTACCTTTCATCAAAATGCAAAAAATTCCACTTATTAAAAGGTAGCAGGAGGCATTGATCAAAAGGTGAGTCAGGGAGTGGAGTAAATTCCCTACTCCCTACTTTTTACTCTTCATCAGCCCAAAATATGCAACTTGAATGCTGAATAACTTATCAACCTGCTTCTTCAAGCCGCTTGAGGGAAATCCTCGCTGACTCAGCAACGTTGAAATTGTTGTCTTTTTCCAGGTATTTTAAAGCAGAAACAGTTTTGGGACTGGGAAGTTGACCTAAGGCTTCTGCTAAACGTTGGCGGACTAACCAATCTTCGGATTGGGCAAAACGCAGGATATGATCTACAGAATCAATGTCTTTAATTTCTCCGAGTGCGGCGATCGCAGCTTGTTGTATTACTATTTCTTCGCTATTCAAGGCCTGAACCAGTACCTGATGGGCGCGGGGGTCTTTAATATTACCCAAGGAAACCGCCGCACTGAAGCGCACTAGCCAATCGGTATCTTCGTAAAACGCTCGTGACAGTGGTTCAAATGCTCTAACATCACCTAAATATCCTAACGCGCCAGCAGCATCAGCACGTATACCATAATCTGGGTCAGATTCTAAAATTCTTACCAAAATGGGGTAACATTCTTCTGTTGGTTTAACTCCCAAGGCAAAAACCGCCATTGATCGCAGTTGCAAAGATTCGTCATCTAAAACCTTTTTAATTAAAGGTACTGCGTCCTCATTGGATACATGGCGCAAATTAGCTAGCGCTACCATGCGATCGCGCAAATTCTCACTTTCTAACTGACTGGAAATTTCTTGTACGCTTAGATTTGCCATTTAGTTTAAGCAATATTTACTTATCTTTACTTTATAAGTAACATTACGCCTCTATTAATGCATAAGTCAGATGGTAGGTTTTTCCGTACTTGTCTAAAAAAAGGCGATTATTTGCAAGAATCCCCACTTCGCCGAAGTTGTCGGGATTCTGACCACCCATGAAACGCACAACGCTCTTGAGCTTGGACGTTTGGACTAGGAAAGAAAAATTGTTCTTAGTATGATGTTTAATTTTTGACAACGTTAAATTGCCCTAGATGTTCTTCTCCCTGGCGTTCAGGTACGGAATTTGTTGCTGGTATCAAAGAAAGAATTTGAAAATCTGTCTGAAAGTAGTGGCGAATTTCATCTGGAGTCATACCGAAGGGTGGTCCTCCAGGTCGATTATGAGTGAAAAATAACCCAATTAGTTGTCCTTGCGGCTTTAAAATTGATTTTGCCAGTTGCACGTAAGCTGGACGCTGTGTTGGATCAATGGCACAAAAGCAGGTATGCTCTAGTATGTAATCGAAGTAATTTTCATACTCTGCTGGTAAATCAAAAATGTTTCGCTGTAGGAATTTAGCGGAACTTTGGGTAGTTTCAGCTAAAGCGATCGCCTCTTTTCTTACCGATTCTGCAAAGTCAAATCCGATAACTTCAAATTTGTGTGCCGCAAATAGCAAAGCGTCATAACCTCTACCGCAGCCTAACACCGCAATGCGACCGGGAGGAGGTGCTGTTGTCGATTGTAAAAGAGTCGCGAAGGGTGGTGCAGCTTGTTTTATATCCCAGCGATCGCTTTTCTCCTGATAGCGCTGTTCCCAATATTCTGGATTAGCAACGGATGAATTAGTCATTGATATTCAAATAAGCGCTCTTTGCGCTTACTACATTTCCTCTATTTATTCTTACGTTCTTTGAGTTTGAGCAAAATTTCTGCGTGTACTTCGCGGGTAAGTGGGTAAAAATAAGCCAAAATCAAGCCACAAATTAAGGCGATCGCTGGTATGGGACCAATCGAAAAGCGAATAACGTCTAACACTGAGTTTGGTTGGATTGGTATTGCAATTTGAGTTGTGGGTTTAATATATCCCGCTGTTCCCAGTTGTTGTAAAACGATGTTGACGGCAATTCCTAAACAGATTTTTTGCACAAATACTATGAAACTATAGAAAATGCCTTCGCGTCGCTGTCCTGTGTTTAATTCATCGAGTTCAATTACATCAGGTAACATCGACCAAGGAACAAGATAAGCTGTAGATACTCCAAAACCTGCCATGACTGCTAAAACGTACATCAATACAACTTGACCGGGTTGTACGAAAAAGAGTCCAGCTTGGGCGATAAGCCACAAACTCATTCCCATAAAGTATACAACTTGTTTGCCGTAACGCCGACTGACAGCATTCCATACAAATAGCATAGCCATAGCAGTTCCTTGCACCGCCAAAAGTACTAAGCTAATGTGCCATTGTGGAAGACGCATCCAACTGGTGACATAATAGGGTATAATCCCCGCAGTCAGCTGCACAGCTAACCAAGAACATAAATAAATACCGACTACGAATAAGAAAGGGCGATTTGTAAAAGCAATTTTCAGTTGCTGCAATATCGGTAGAGAAACACTTTGCTCAGTTTCTGGATGTAGTTTGGCGACGGCTTGAGCGCGTTTTTTAGTTCCCCAAACACACCAGTATACGGGCAAAACTGAGATAATTGCACAAATTGCTCCTAATAAAAGATACTGTAGGCGGCGATCGCTTGGAACTAGTAAAGAAATAACTAAACCGATAATTAAGGCAAGAATACTACCGCCAATCGAAAAGGAAAAGCGAAAACTGTTCAGACTGGTGCGTTCGTCGTAGTCTTGAGTTAGTTCTGCTGTGAGCGCGGTATATGGTAAATTAACAATTGTATAAAAGGTATTAAATAAAATCGAAATTGCAGTGTAATACCAAAATAAACCCCACTGATTCACATTTTCATTATTACTAAAGTGTGGTACAATCCACTGCAAAAAGAAGAAAATCCCAAAGGGAATTGCTCCCCAGATCATCCAAGGATAGCGCCTTCCCTGCTTGCTTTGAGTGCGATCGCTCAATACCCCCACCATCGGATCGTTCACAGCATCCCACACTTTGCCGACTAGCTGGGTTTGTCCTGCTAAATTGGGATTTAAGCCAGCTACATCCGTCAAAAAGGGCGACAAATAAGAAATTCCAATCATCGCGGCGATCGCTGTACCCAAATCCCCCGCACCGAAAGCGAGTTTAGTACTTAGGTCTAGCTTTTCCGTTTCCGTAGGTTGTTGAGAATAGGCATTATCGTCAGAATCGTTCATAACATGTAGCGCTCATATTAAAATAAAAAGTTTGCTATCTAGTTTTAGCTATAAATCAGGTTGCTTATGCCAGACCTTTACGTTTCTTGGTCAGATTATCACCAGAAAATTGAACAACTGGCGGCTCAGATTTATCAATCTGGTTGGGAATTTAACCAGATTGTCTGCCTTGCTAGAGGCGGACTTAGGATAGGAGATATAATTTCCCGTATATACGAGCAGCCGTTAGCAATATTAGCCACATCATCTTACAGTGGTTCTGGCAAGCAAGAAAGAGGTAATTTAATCTTCTCGCGCCACATGACGATGACTAGCGAAAAGTTAGGTTCGCGAATTCTTTTAGTAGATGATTTGGTAGACTCTGGGGTTACACTCCAGGAAACTATCCCTTGGCTAAGGCAAAATAGTCAGTCGCGAATTGAGGAAGTTCGCACCGCCGTCTTGTGGTATAAAGCCTGCTCGGTGATGGTTCCCGATTACTACGTCGATTATCTGGCTGACAACCCTTGGATTCACCAACCTTTTGAACACTACGAACATATGAAGCCAGCGGATCTAGCAGCGAAGGTGAGAGTTAGGAGTTAGTAGGGGCGGGGTAATCCCGCCCGTACAAAAGTTATTTTACATCTTGCACTTAGGCGACAACCCGCCCAGAAATAAATTTCGGGCTAATAGCTAAAGTGCGTTTTAACGCACTGAAATTAAGACAGATTAGAGGTGATGGTGATGACATCAATAGTATCATCTCGATAGCAAAAGTCCTCTTAAGACGACTAAACCCTTTTGGGTACATTGGTTTCAGTCCACACGTGGACTTCAGCTATTAGCCTGGGAATTAATTCCCAGGTGGGTTAGGAGGCTAATTGAGAATCGGATAAGAAAGTCAAGATGATTATTTATGACGTAGAGCATGAGGCGATCGCAGAATGGAAAAACTAGCACGATACCGCCAACTTGTACTTCAGTTGCTTTCGGAATACGGCAAGCAAAAACCTGCTTATGGGAATATATAAGTTGATCGTCAAAACAGCCACATCCAAATTGGCAGAGTAACCAACAATACCACAGCCCCGGCTGCCAATGCAGTAACTGCAAGATCGCGATCAAGATTGAAAGTTTCCGCAATTACCAGTGTAGCGAAAGCTGGCGGCATTCCCATTTGTAAGACTATCACCTGTGCTGCTTTTCCTGTTAAACCAAAAAGTGGTAAGATACTACCCAAAATCAGCGGAACTAGCAGCATTTTGATTCCCAAGCTCATCCCCGCCTGTGGTAAACTGCGCCAAGAATTGAGATTGCTTAATCGCATCCCAATTAACATCAAAGATAAAGCAACTGTACTCCAGGCAAATTTCTCCAGGCAAATTTCAACTAGTGGGGGAATCGTCACCTGTCGAAACAGCAAGCCAAACCCGAAACTCCACAGCGCTGGGTTAATAAAAATTGCTTTAGTAATTTGCCAATAATTCTTAACCCCACCGCCAAAACGAACTGCTAACGCCACACCCAAGCCATAAGCACCCAAAAGTGACCCCAGCATATCGTAGAATAACGCCCAGGCGAAGTATTCTTGTCCTACCATTGCCAAAGTGATGGGATAGCCAAGATAACCTGTATTGCCCACCATTGATGCCAGGATAAAACTACCTTGAGTTGGTTGTTGGAGTATGGTTTTTGTGAAATAGGCTTGACCTTTTATGCCCACCCAAGCTAAAAAGGCTCCAAGTAAAATAGCTAGGTGAGCGATCGCTGGTGCAATCCAAATCTGTCCCGATAAGTCTGCTTTGCGTAAAAAAGCTACAATTCCTATCGGTACACCCACCCAGAAAAGAAACTGAGCTAAACGGGTGGGAACTGGATCTGGCAGTTTGCGTCCCAAGATAAATCCTACAAGGACTAATCCCACAAGCTTGACATATAGTTCTAAGAGGTTTGTCAAAATTAAGACTATAAATTACAGATGTAAAATGTTTGATATTGCGTTTATTTCTCTTCAGTCTACAATTTGTTATGGCTATTCAATAAAAGCAGGAGTTGACCCTTGAATAATCCTGGGTTTTCTGAAAAACCGCAAAATCCATCGGCTGCTTCTAGTGACGAGATTCCGGCGGCTTTACGCGATACTGATACTCCTGAAGCAACACTTAAGAAGGTGCGCCGCTTGCAGCCTGTGGTGTTGGTGATTGGCGGCGTGGTAGGATTTATTACGCTGGCTGTTATTAGTGGTTTTTTGTTTTTCCTCGCTGCACCCAAAAAAACTGCTACTTCTCAACCTTCCCCAGCTAGCTCCGCTCCTGCTAATTTACAACCTGGTAATTCACAACCTGGTAATTCTGTCAACCCCCAAGATAACAATGCCGATACTGTTTTGGGGCATCTGACATACTCAGAAGCGCCTGAATCAGAACTAGCACCGATTTCTAGAGATGGACGCATCAGAATGAGAAAAGCTGCTGCCGAAAAGTATCAAGCGATGGTGCAAGCAGCGAGAAGTGCGGGTGTAATATTGGTGCCAATTTCTGGCTTTCGCTCTATTAAAGACCAAGAACAGTTATTTTTTGGTGTTGGTGCCCAGCGAAATCAGACACCAGCACAACGAGCTGCCCTCAGCGCTCCTCCAGGTCATAGCGAACATCACACAGGTTATGCTGTGGATATTGGGGATGGAGCAACACCAGCCACTAATCTCCAACCCACTTTTGACAAGACTAAGGCTTATCAGTGGCTAGAAGCGAATGCGGCGCGTTTCAGCTTTGAGATGTCCTTTCCCAAGGATAATGCCCAAGGTGTGAGTTATGAGCCGTGGCATTGGCGTTTTGTAGGCGATCGCGATAGTTTGGAAACCTTTTATAAAGCCAAGAATATCAAACCCGCGAAGATACCCCAGTAGGGGGCAAAAAGGGCAATAAGCACTTTGCAGAGGGAGTTTGTCTCCCTTATCATCATCACGCTATAAGCGATCGCTATTCTTTCCCTGTTGCCGTAACTTTACGGTGACTACCCCGGAAGCAGCAGGTAAACGATGTAACCCAATTCTGCAGCTACAATACTGAATATGTTGTACATCAAGCACTTGAAAACGTCGCCAGGGTCGCTCAAATGTAGCGGATTCCTGCTACTAAAGGTCTGTATCAAATCGAATGTCCATCGGGCGATCGCTCTTTGTAATTCAGTCTTAAAGAAGACAGAATTTTCTGATAACAGCTAATGCAGAACTAAACGTTAGGAATTAAGCTTTGGCTTTTTACGATTGCGGAATAAGCATTTTAAACCACTTATTAAAGCAAAAGTCAGTATAGCGTTCTGGGTATTCGATTCTGGAATATCCTTTACGAATGCGATTGAAGTTGGCCCATCCAATCCTCCACTACCCGCAGTGATAAAGGCATCGATGAAAGCTCCCGTTTTACCGTTATAGCGAAGGATACGATCCGTCTCAAAACTATTGGCATATAAATTACCATCAAAACCAAAAACGGCTTCTACAGGACGCTCTAAACCTCCACTACCGCTTGTGACAAAGAAATCAATAAACTTTCCTGTCTTGCCATCATAGCGAGAAACGCTATTATTTCTAGAATTGGCGACGTAAAGATTGCCGTCTAGTCCAAAGTTAAAGTCAGCAAATGTAAATTTAGGATTGTCGGTTTCTGCAAAAATATCGATAAAAGCTCCAGTCTTATCGTTGTAGCGCAAAATTTGATTTGAATAAACGCTAGTTACGTATAAATTTCCATCCGAGCCAAAGTCAATACCAAGTGGTCCGAACAATCCACCACTACCAGGAGCCACAAAATTGTCGATAAACTCTCCAGTTTTACCGTTATAGCGCAAAACACTGTTTTTATTTTGTTGCGTGCTGTTTAAATTGCTAAGGTAAAAGTTTCCATCCGGTCCAAACAGCAAGTCTTCAGCAAAGTCAATTTGACCTTTAGCAGAAACAAAGGTGTCAAGAAATTTCCCTGTCTTACCGTCATAACGCAGTACGCTGTCAGTAAGGATGCTAATTACATAAAGATTGCCATCGGGTCCGATAGTTATGCCTGATGGTCCATCTAGTCCACCGCTACCCGAAGGGACAAAAGTATCAATAAACTCTCCTGTTTTATCATCGTAGCGAAGAATAGAATCATTACGTATGCTACTAACTAAAACAGCAGCTTCAACCTTTGGCGCTAACCATCCCACTAGCACGGAAATAAAAAAAGAAAAGCTAAAAAAAGCACAATTTGATAGTTTCATTATTCTGGTAGAACCCGCTACGTGCATTTACTTTATTAGACCTATTGCCAAAATATTTTATGGTATGATAGTGGGCTTTGTCGCTTGAATCAATCTACTTATGCGATACGAGCAAACAAAAAAGTTATCGAATCGGCAGTTCAAACGTTTGGTCGGGGTGGAACGACGCACGTTCGATGAAATGGTCAAGGTGTTACAACAAGTAGCTAGTACCGCTTCTCCTATCGGAGACGCTACGCGAACGCGGAATTCACTCATTCGCTCATTCAAAAAGCTTGAAATACAAGGTTTCTGGCTGCTTTGAATGGTAGCTTTATTTCCGCCACGTTGTACTAGTCTGAAGCAAACACTCTTGTTATCCAAACAAGCTAGGTTTAGAAGACCAGGCTCTAGTTTGCTTACAGAAAAGAGGGATAATATCGAACTTAAGTAGGTATAAGTACGTCATTACTCCTCCTCAGGAAGTGTAACGTAAAGCCTTCTCCCAAAGGGAGACGCTCCACGAACGGCATAGCAACTCTTGGAGACGCTCCGCGAACGCTTAGCGCGCAGCGTGTCGCAGACAAGTAATCGCAAGCATTTCAGCGACTGGTCTATTGAAAAAACCCAAGGGGAAGTATCAAAATTTTCTATCAGTAGTGAGCACTTTAGTGCTTAAATAGAGCACTAAAGTGCTTACTACTAGTCCCCAGTCCTACCGCCTGATTTCTGAGTTTTATCTTCGCCTTCAACTACAGGTTTCTGATACTTGCCTGGATACTTGTTTTGAAAATACGCTTCCAGCACTTTTAAGACCATTGGACCACAATCAGTACCGCCATGTCCGCCGGAGTTTTCACCAAACGCCACAACCGCAATTTCCGGCTTATCGCTGGGGGCATAAGCACCAAACCAAGTGTGATTTGGGCGACCAGTACCGGCTTCGGCTGTGCCACTCTTTCCAGATGTTGGGGCAATTGTCGGCACGTCCAAACTCTTACCCGTCCCTTCAGTTATCACCTTCCGCAAACCATCGCGGAGAACTTTGATGGTTGTCGGTTTCATATTTAAGGATGTGCGCCAGCTTTTTGCTTCTTCATTGTCTTTAAGCAAATGCGGCTTAACTCGGTATCCACCATTAGCAGGAACAGAAAACATGATCGCAGCTTGCAGTGGTGTGACTTGCAAAGCACCTTGACCAATTGACATATTTATGGTATCACCGACAGTCCAGGGTATCTTCCAAGCTTTCTGTTTCCATGACTCATCTGGAACTAAGCCTTTTGATTCTTCCGAAGCAAACTCAATGCCGGTTTTTTCACCAAAGCCATATTTGCGACTCCATTCAATCAAAGTTGGACCACCGACTCTTCTACCAACTTGATAAAAGAAGGTATCACTACTCATAGCCATCGCTCTCGGAAATCCCAACGGACCAAATCCGGCGTGGTTCCACTCACCAAAAGTCACCCCACCAACAGTAAGTGACCCGAAGGTCTGTAACACTGTGTCAGGAGTAAATTTACCCGATTCCAACCCCGCCGTTGTAGTGATAATTTTGTAGGTACTGGCGGGTGGAAAGGCGCTGAGGACCCGGTTGACCAAGGGATGGTCTTTACCTTGTACACTTTGCCAGTCTTTCTGAGAGAGTTTTTGCTTGGAGAAGATATTTGGGTCAAAGGTGGGGTAAGACACTATTGCTAAAACAGCACCATTGTTCGGGTCAAGTGCCACAATCCCACCCTTAGTAGTACCTAAAGCTTTTTCCGCTGCCTTTTGCACGTTCACATCTATGGTCAAGTGCAAATCGTTACCAGCTTTTGCCTGTTTCTCTCCCAAAACCCGCAGCGGACGACCTCTGCCATCTACTTCTACCTGCTGACCACCCCATTCGCCCCGCAGCGCTTTCTCATATGCCTTTTCGACTCCCATCTGACCAGTCACATCTCCCAGTCGGTAGCCGTCCTGCCGCCTTTCTTTTAACTGTTCGGCGGTCAGTTCTCGCGTATAACCTAGTACATGAGCTAAGGCTTTGCCTTGCGGATAATAACGCACTGCTTCAGTATTAATTTCCACGCCCTTGAGTTCAGTTTCATACTCTTTCAATGCCGTGATTTGTGCTTCGTTCAAATCGCGAGCAATCCGCACTAGTGAAGAAGAGTTGGGACCCGCCTGTGTGAGTTTCTCTTCTATGTCTTCTTGGGGGATATCGAGAATTTGAGATAGACGCGGAGCTACAACTGACCACTCTGGTTTGGTGTGAGCCATTGGCCACAAGTAGACAGAGCGAGGATAGCGAGTACTAGCTAGTAGTTTACCATTTCGGTCAAAAATATTACCTCTTTCTGGTTGTTTGGTAATAATCCGAATTCGGTTCGCCTCTGCTCGTTTCCGGAGTTGTGGTCCTTGAACAATTTCTAAATATGCCAAACGAGCAGCAATACCAGTCGTCATTAATAAGGTAAATATAATCAAAAATATCGACTGAGAACTGCGTCCGACTGTACGTGTATCTTTTTTATTGCCGAGTAGAGATGATTGTAAAAAAGACATAAGACAAATAGCGATTTCGCGATTAGCATTAACTGTATACAATTGCGCTAGGCTTCTACCCGGTATTTAGCGTCAAAGAATCTGAGAAAGTGGGGACTGGGGATTAGGCATGAGTAATAATTCTTTTCAAGCGTCCCCAGTCCTCAATACCTTGTTCTTGCCGGATACAATAAACCAAAGTGTTATATGTAATCTGGCTAATAGACTACATAAATTTCTTGAGAAAGTATCGTAATATCACGGTAGTCAATTAAGAATTATGGCTCAAACTTTGACGCAGAATCAGGGGGGGATGGCGGCTTTTGAGTCGCTTGATGTTGAACTGCATAACGTTTTTAAGTTTTTTAACAAAGAACCAGCGGTACACGGAATAGATTTGGATGTGAAACAGGGAGAATTTTTTAGTATCCTGGGTCCATCCGGTTGTGGAAAGACAACCACACTCCGTTTAATTGCTGGATTTGAAAGGGCGGATGCTGGCAAGCTATTAATTCGGGGTCAGTATATGACTAATGTCCCTGCTTACCGCCGACCTGTAAATACTGTATTTCAAAGCTACGCTCTGTTCAACCACTTAAATGTGTGGGATAACATCGCCTTTGGTTTGCGGCTAAAGAAATTACGCAAATCGGAAATTGAAAGCAGAGTCACAGAAGCTTTAATAAAAGTGAAAATGGAAGGTTTGCGATCGCGCTTTCCCAGTCAACTTTCCGGTGGTCAACAGCAAAGGGTAGCATTAGCACGGGCGCTAGTCAACCGTCCCGCTGTTTTGTTGCTAGATGAACCCTTAGGCGCTTTAGATTTAAAACTGCGTAAGGAAATGCAGGTTGAACTCTCAAATTTACACAAAGACTTGGGGTTGACCTTCATTATGGTGACACATGACCAAGAAGAGGCGCTGTCTTTGAGCGATCGCATTGCGGTGATGAATCAAGGCAAAATTGAACAAGTTGGTACTCCCAGCCAAATTTACGAACATCCGCGAACACCGTTTGTCGCTGATTTTATTGGCGATACCAATTTATTCAGCGGTGAAATAGCAGCGGTGGACGCATCAAGCGTGCGAATTGTCACAAAATCAGGACTTTCAATTGTCGTCAACCGTTTTGAAGACACACCAATTGGATTATCGCAAGCGGTGATGGTGAGTGTGCGTCCAGAAAAAATTCAACTCTCGCTTTACCCGCCAAATTTACCGACTAACTGCTTTGAAGGACGACTTGGTAATGTCATGTATTTGGGAACCCACGTTAATTATGTTGTGGAATTGACTAACGGCATCAGCATCAACGTTTTGCAGCCCAACACCTTTGGCAGCTTACCAGATCGCGACAAAACCATTTACGTCTCGTGGGCAGAAACTGACTGTTTAGCTATTAGTCCATAGTCAAGAGTCAATAGTCAATTGTCAATTGTTAATTGTCAATAGTGCATAGATGTCTAGTAAGTATTTTCAAGAATTAAGGGTTTATCGATTGGCAGAACAATTAGCAGATGAAATTTGGAAAATTGTTGAACAATGGAATTTTTTTACTAAGGATACTATCGGTAAACAGATTGTACGGTCAGCAGATAGTATTGGAGCAAATATAGCAGAAGGTGTGGGTAGAGGTAGTTATCAAGACAATCGAAGATTTGTAAAAATAGCAAGAGGCTCTTTAAACGAAACTCAGCACTGGCTAAGACGAGCGTATAGTCGAAAGCTGTTAACAGATGAACAGATAGATAAACTCAAGTTAATAATTCACGATTTAGCGCCTCAATTAAATGCATACCTCAAGTCAATTGGCAACGTCCCAGAAGTTTAATAAGTATTAACTATTAACCATTGACCATTGACCATTAACCATTGACCATTAACCATTAACCATTGACCCTTGAGCATTGACAAATGAATAAAAGACGGAAATTTTTAAAAGGAGTAGCAGCGCTTTCTGGCTTGTCTTTGACTGGTTGTGGCTGGAAACTTGCGGAAGTAAGGGCTAATTCTACCAGCAGTTCCCGTGACCAACTTTATATCTATACCTGGACGCAATATACTGATCCAGAATTACTGCAAAGCTTTACCAACCAATTTGGTGTAAAAGTGCTTGCAGATGTGTATGATTCCAATGATGTTATGCTAGCTAAATTGCAAGCTAGTGGTGGTGGTACTTACAGCGCGATTTACCCATCTGACTACATGGTGCAGAAGATGGTGGATTTGGGGTTGTTAGCAGAAATAAAACGCGATCGCCTGACTGGTTTCGATAATTTGTTTCCCCAATTTCAAAATCCCAGTTACGATCCCAATAACCGCTACAGTATCCCCTTCAATTGGGGGACAACCGGTTTACTTTACAATTCGGAAATACTCAACCCCCCACCAGAAGATTGGGAATATCTTTGGCAGAATCAAAAGAAATTATCAAAGCGGATGACGTTGTTAAATGATGTGCGAGAGGTGATGGGTGCAGCTTTGAAAATGCTGGGTTATTCCTTAAACTCAAAAAACGAAAGTGAAATCAAACAAGCTTATGAAAAATTGAAATCTCTCAAAAGTGCGATCGCTGCTTTTGATACTGATGCATGGCGCAATCAAATTTTGGCAGGAGATTTAATATTAGCAATGTGTTACTCAGCAGATGGCGTAAAAATGACTCAAGAAAATCCTAAACTTAAATATGTAGCTCCCCGCAGTGGTTCTTCGTTATGGACTGATACAATTGTAATTCCCAAAACAGCCCCGAATATCGATGGAGCTTATGCATGGATTAACTTTCTCTTACAACCAAAAGTAGCCGCACAAATCAGTGAACGTTTAAGCATTTCCACCCCCAATCGCGCCGGATTTGAGCAATTACCAAAAAGTTTACAGAACAATGCAACTTTATTTCCCTCAGAGTCGGTTTTAGAGAAGTGCGAACGCGCGACTCCTTTGGGACAATTTGAAGAAGTTTACGAACGCTACTGGACACAATTAACCAGCGGCTAGTAATTTGTACTTTGTAATTTTGAAATTAAAAGCTTGTGTCTAGTCAAACTCGTCGTTCTCAAATACATTCCTCAAGCGATGTTGCTGATTTGCCAAAAGTGCATCGCCAACACTTTAACTGGCTGCAACCTTTGGCATTACTTGCGCCATCTGGCATTTGGTTGTTACTTTTGCTAGTGTTACCAACACTGATAATTTTTGAATTAAGTTTAGTACCGGATATTCGACCAGGGAATTTGGTAAACCCCAGTGGATTCAATAATTATATTCGGATATTTGACCCACTTTATCTGCAAGTAATTAAGCGCTCGCTTTTTTTGGCGATCGGCACGACAATAATTTGTTTAATTTTAGCTTTGCCTGTCGCTTATTGGATTGCTCAGATTGCACCAAAGCGTTGGCAAAATTTACTTTTATTAGGCTTTGTCTTGCCTTTGTGGACTTCTTCGTTACTTCGTTCTTACGCTTGGATTACAATTCTCCGTCCTACTGGTTTACTTAACAGCTTGCTCAGCAATTTAGGTTTGCCTACTTTAGATTTACTAAACCAGGATTCAGCAGTATTAATTGGCATGAGCTACAGCTTGTTGCCCTACATGGTTTTGATTTTATACGCCTCTCTAGAAAAATTAGACAAGCGCTTGTTAGAAGCGGCAGCAGATTTAGGCGCGAATCCCGTGCAAGCTTTTTGGCAAGTGACTATACCCCAAACTTTGCCAGGAATTGCTGCTGGTTCAATGTTGGTATTCATTACAGGATTGGGTGATTTTGTCGATCCAGAATTACTAGGTGGTGCTTCGAGTATGACAGTGGCGCGGTTGATTTATAACCAGTTTCTGGGAGCTACCCAAAATTGGGGATTTGGTTCAGCTTTGAGTATGACAATAATTTTGGTTGTTAGTATTGCGATCGCGCTTTTGATTAAGTTTGGTGATGCTTCACCCAAACAATAAAAAATAAAAAATAAACCTACAATTAATCACGTAAAGACACGCTTTTTAAAACTAAACCTGCAAATCCGATCCGCTCTTAACTAACGATTGAGCCTGTACATACTTACTTACCACAGTCATCACCTTATCAGCGACTATCGGTTTAGTCAGAAAATCTGTAGAACCTACCACCTTGGCACGAACTCTATCAAACAGACTATCACTACCAGTTAAGATAATCACGGGTGTGTTGGCGAAGACAGAAATTCGTCGTAACTGAGCGCAGATTTCATAACCACTGGCGACCGGCATTACCAAATCCAAGAAAATCAGGTCTGGCTTATGCTCAATTAGGATTGGTAGCGCTTGCACAGGATCTTGAATCTTGATACACCTCAGTCCATTTCGGATGAGAATCTGTTCTAGCATTTGACAGACCTGAGGGCTATCATCGACGCAGGCTATCAATGGAGCAGTCGGGGTTTTTGGTTGTGGGGTAGTAGAGTTGTTTTTAACTTCAGTGACGCTTAAGGGCAAGTCAGGCGCTTCTACCAGTTCAATGATTCCTTTGAGTATATAAGGAAGTAAGGAACGGGCGACTGGCAGTAAACTCTGCTTCATTTTCACGCTTAAATCTCGCAGAGTGTATTTGCCGTTGATTAAAGTCACAAAGTTTTTGTATGCAGCTGGGCTAACCTGCGCCTGGAGTTGCTCTTGTCTCCGCAGGATTGGTGCTAAGTCAGGAGAAAAACTCGCTAAACCAGCTTCCGACCACTTCTTCCACGTGTCTTGCATCAGCTTCAAAGATATGTCTGCATTCGTGAAGCTCATTGGTGCAACCATGATAACTTCTTGGGTGCGATCGCAATTTATAGAGGTAAAATTTGCCTGCTGAGCAATGTCAAATAACAGTTCGGTTATCGTGTTTTCTACAATAGCATTAATTTGCTCACGTTTGATTTTCTGTCTTTCATGCAAGATTTTCAACAGGCGATAACCCCAGTAATCGATTGATATATCTTCAACGCTCAACGGCATATTTTCTATATCAATTTCTGGACAATATTGAGCCATATGTCTACGCCAGCGCCGAAACGGATGAGTCCCCCCTGTTGCCCAAACTATCCTTCCTAGCCGATAGTAGAAAGCCCATTTGTGCCCTTTTGAACTCTTAATATTTAACTTGCCACTGTATTGCAATTGAGTACAAGTTTTAAATTCATTAATTAAGTTATTCGCTACTATCAATTCCGGAATACTCATGTTTTGTTCCTTTTATTAATAAGTCAGATATCAAAAATTATAATTAGCTATATAGTAGTGATTAAGCATCTTTTAAAAGTGGAAAAACCTCTGGCAAACTAATTCGGCTCACTAAAAAGCGTGGGATTGTTTGCATTCTAAGATTAAGATGCACTATACAGTCATATATTATGTTAC
>CAXTNZ010000126.1:0-19248 GCA_964245695.1 uncultured bacterium
GCTACCCGCGTTACTTCCGATGCGAAGGAATTGAGCTGGTCTACCATTGTGTTAACAATTCGGGCAGTTTGCAGAAACTCGCCTTGCAAAGGTCTGCCTTCAATTTCTGTGGCGATCGCTTGCGATAAATCTCCATTAGCAACAGCCCGAATTACACGCGCCGTCTCGGCTGTTGGCTGTACTAAATCAGTAATCAAGGTGTTAACTGAGTCAACCGCTGCTTTCCAGGAACCTTTGGCATTTCCGAGATTTGCCCGCTCATTGATTTTACCTTCTTTACCAACAACGTTGCTAACACGTTCTAACTCAGCCGCCATCCGCTCATTCATCTCGATGATATCGTTGAGGGTGTCAGCAATTTTTCCTGCTATACCAGTATGGTCAAGCGGCATCCGTGCGGAAAAATTCCCCTTCTTCACGTCTGCCAAAGTTCTCAGAAGTTGTTTTAGGTCGATATTATCTGTATCGTTGGCTAATTGTGAAGTTGTCATAATTTCAATATTGAATAAAGTATTACTTATTAGGTTTTTAACTAATGAGCTTCTGAATTAGATGCTCCTGCAAATTTCATCCTGATGCCATACTAACGGTAAATACCAAAAGTAATATATTGAGCATTATGCAAGCCTAAAGGCATTCTACGCTTCTACCTAAGGTAGAAGCGCATTTATAAATTATCTATCCCAAGATAGATGATGCAATCGATGTAATACGGAAGTGTGAAATTTGAGTTCGGCTGCAATAGTTTTGGGATTGACTTTGAAGCTGAACGCTGGAAATTTCTGATTCACCTTAAAAGCTTAATTAAGAGAAATGCCGTTGCAAGACCAACCCCAGGACGAAAATTTAAAAGGTCTCAAAGCCAGTATAAATAATTTAGTAGAGGCTGTAGTCAAAGCTGTGGTGATGGCAAGTCAGACACAAGAACTTGATGATGTTTTTGTGATTCGAGACGAATTACACCGTTTGCCTGACTATTTGATGACAGAGGTTATCAACGATGTTATCTTGAATTTAGTGAAGATAGATGCTGATTTGTGTCGCTGGTTTATTGTAGATATTTTTTTGCGTGATGCAGAGCCAGAAGGCAAAGCTGATGTTGCCGAACGCATCAACTTGCTAATCGCCGATTTGCGTTCGCGTTAGCTGTGGATTTCATCGCTAAAATAGCTCTTACCTGCGTCAGCAATTCATCAAAGTCAATTGGCTTACAGATAAAACCGTCAATTGCGACATCGAATTCATCAGCTACATCTAGTTGTTCACAGCCTGTAATCAGGATAATCGGAATAAAGGGCAAATCATTGTTTTGTCGAATGCGTTGAGCCACTTCATATCCATGCATTCCTGGCATCATCAAATCCAATAGCAGCAAATCTGGAGGCTCTACTTCAATCTTTGAAAGAGCATCTTCCCCATTATCTGCAACTTCTACTTGATACCCTTCCGCCTGTAAAACCGTCTCAATCAAGAACAAGTTGTCAGGCGTATCATCAACAACTAAAATCCGTTCAACTTGTGAATCCGATGGCAGATCTAAACCTGTCATTATAATAAGGAATTATGTAATCACTTATTTTAAGTGTGTTAGCTTCAACTCTATAAATACTTCCCTCCTAGGGATGATTTATATCAAGTTTGTGGGAAAACTTCTAGCGGTTTTTAGTAGGGTGCAATAGATGTAAGAATGATGGAACCACAGATGAACACAGATGAACACAGATGAATTTATACTTCATCGTTTGGGGAAACGACTATATTTATCCTTAATTGTTTGCATCATCTAACGGCTTTGGGGCGACTATCGTAGGTAAGGTAACTGTATCCGGCAAAAGCGGTAGGTTGACGGTAAAGGTTGCTCCCTGTCCCTCGCCTGGACTTTGAGCCGTCACTGTTCCGTTATGCATTTCCACGAGATGACGGACTATTGACAGTCCTAGCCCTAATCCACCAAATTTGCGGGTGATAGTGTTATCAGCTTGACGAAAGCGGTCAAACACATGAGGCAGAAATTCGTGATTAATTCCTATACCTGTGTCACTGACTGTGATTTGGGCATAATTAGAAATTGGCGATTGAGGATTGGCGATTGGGGTAGTGGTATTGGACGAGTCCCCAGGCTCCATTTCTACCGAAAGTGTAATTGCTATACGTCCTCCTTTTGGTGTGAACCTGATCGCATTCGAGAGGAGGTTATACACTACTTGCTGCAAGCGGTTAGAGTCACCGGAAACCCAGAATTTCGGATTTTGGATTTGAGATTTTAGCCCAGCTTCATCTTTTGAATGATGCCGATTGTCAACGGGGATGGGTTTTGCCGCCTGTGTTTTTGGTAATTTGAGGGTGTGCCGGTATTTTGCCTCACGTAAATCATGATTTGTGTGGGGAACGTGTCCATCATTATTATCCGAAAATGCTGTAATTTGACCAGGTTGCTCAAACTCAAAATCTGCTTCAAGCTGTTGCTGGGCGATCGCAAATTCCAAATTTATTGACTTTTCCTCGGCTGTTGAACGCAAGTTTCTCATTGCTGCTTCGATGACGTTCACCAGATTCATCGGGCAGACATTTAGACGCAGTTTCCCTTGCAAAATCCGCGATATATCCAGTAAATCTTCAATTAATTGCTTTTGCAAATTAGCATTGCGCTCGATTGTTTCCAGTCCCAAAGTTTTGGTTTTTTCATCCAACTTGCGGCTACGGAACATCTGTGTCCAGCCTAAGATGGAAGTAAGTGGGGTACGCAGTTCGTGGGAGAGAACTGCTAAAAACTCGTCTTTGGCGAGATTTGCCTGGTTTAATTCTGCCGCTTGTTGCCGAAGTTGATTTTCTAAGAGTTTGCGATCGCTCATATCCATCACAAAGCAAATCCCACTCTCGCGAGAATCATCTAATCCGGCTCCACCTACCAGCACGGGAATTCGCGAACCATCTTTGCGAATATACTCTTTTTCATAAGGAGTACAAGTACCCTTTTGACGGATTTCTGCCTTAGCTTGCTGTTCCGCCGATTGATATTCTGGTGGCGTTATTTGTGACAACTGCACGCGACCGGCTTGTAAATCTTCCTGGGTATAACCAATAATATTCAGATATGCCTGATTCGCTAAAGTAATTTCGTCATCGCCTCGCCAGAATTTCATCCCGATCATATTAGACTCAAAAATGTGTCGAAAGTGGGCTTCACTGCGCTTGCGATCGCTAATATCTATTAGTACACCATTCCAGAGAAGGCTGCCATTTGCTTGCGGTTGCGAACGAGCAGTTCCTTGTATCCACTTTATTTTGCCGGAGGGTGTAATGATTCGCCACTCATGCCGCCATTGCTCTCCTGTGGCAGCATATTTGATCAAAGATTGTTTCAAGGCGGCAAAATCGTTGGGATGAATTACTTGCCACGCCAATTGCGGATTTTGGCGAAGCTTATTCGAGTCAATTTCGTAGAGGTCGAAGCAACCGGAACTAATATAAAGAAACTCGCCTATGCCTTTGGGGTCTTGACGGTATTGACAAATTACTCCCGGTACGTTTTCTGCTAAATTCGCAAATCGAGTTTCAGTTTGATGTAAAGCTTCTTCTGCTAGTCGTAAGCGTTCTTCTCTTTCTAGCAAAGCTTGCTGCGCCTGCTTTTGCTCGGTAACGTCGGTCAACATTAGCAAGGAACCGATAAATTCACTCTGCTGATTAAAAATAGAATTGGTAGAAGCGATCGCCCACAAACTTGACTTATCCTGACGAAGAAAGCGAAAATCAAACTGCTTTCTCGCACCTTTTTGAGGCTGGTTGATGTGTTGTGTAGCTTCGGCATGAAGCGACTCATCGATAAAGTCGAAGATGGGACGGTGCAACATTTCCTCGCGAGTGTAGCCAAACATTTGCGCTAAGCGCTGATTGACGTACTCTGTTCGCGCTTCGGAGTCGATGATCCAAATTCCCTCACTTGCGGTATCGAGAATGCAACGACAACGCTCTTCACTAATAGCGAGCGATCGCATGTTAATCTCAGCCTGTCTGTTAGACTTGTTTAGCGTTCCGCATAAGACACTGATGAGTACCCCTTGCGGCAAAAATAAACTCAACCGTGTAATATCCGGCAAATCAAGGCTGAGTGAGTGGGTGGAAGAGACAAATAAGTAACCGCTGAGGATTACACACAACCCAGTTGCTAGCAACCCTGCTTTAGTACTGCCGTACCAGGCACTGACCATCACCGCCCCAAAAAATAACACAAACGGGCTTTGAGTCAAACCCAGCCAAGGGTCTAACATCAGCATCAATACTAATGCCAAGACTACAGACAGAATAGCAATCCCATAAAATTTTAGTTGCAAGTGAGTAATGTACATCGTGCAATGCTTTCACCCACATTAATACATTTTGTTAAATTATATTTACCTTACATCTGATCACCCTATTAACGCATTTATCTAAAGTCCAAGTTTTATTATCTTTCTATAGGCGTAGCTTGCTCAGCGCTTTTACAGCATTTTTCATTTATTTGAACCACAAAGATATGAAAAACGCTGTAATTCTCGTGCCTTAATTATTTCCACTTACTTAGTGCTTCAACTAAACGCTCTGGTTCCACAGGCTTGGGTAAATGCATCTGGAATCCTGCTGCACGAGCCTGTTGCTGGTCATATTCTCCCGCATAAGCCGTAAGAGCGATCGCTTTAACTTGTCCGCCGTTCTCTGGGTTTAAGCTTCTCACCTGTCGTAACAGCATATAACCATCGATATTTGGCATCCCAATATCACTTAAAAGTACATCAGGTTTAGTTTTTTGCAGTACTTCCAATGCTTCCTCAGCCGATGTCACAACAGCTACCTTTGCTCCCGACTGCTCTAAAACGCAGGCAAGGTAGTCACGCATATCTGCGTCATCCTCCACTACTAAAACTCGCATCCCATCGAGGAGAGAAGGGGTAAGGGCGGCTGGGGGCGCTTCAGCAGCTTCGGGAGTAGGAGAAGATATGAGCGGTAGCCGGACAGTAAATGTTGCTCCTTGTCCCTCTCCTAAGCTTTCTGCCCAAACTGTGCCACCGTGTAGTTCTATGATGTGACGGACAATTGCCAGTCCTAGTCCCAGTCCGCCAAACTTGCGGGTAGTGCTGCTGTCAGCTTGACGAAAGTAGTCAAATACATAAGGCAGAAAATCGGGATTGATGCCCTTTCCTGTATCAATAACTGTAATTTGGGCGCTGGGGGGATGAGGGGATGAGGAAGTAATTTCTCCCCCTAATTTCTCTTCTCTGACAGATGAAAGTCTAATTTCCACGCATCCGCCTGGAGGAGTAAACTTGACGGCGTTAGAAAGTAGGTTCCAGACAACTTGCTGAAGGCGACTTGAGTCTCCGGAAACCCGCCCAACATTGGGGTCAAGTATAGTTTGAATCTCGATGGATTTAGCTTGTGCTGATAAGCGTACTGTTTCGATTGAGGCTTCAATGGTAGTCGCTAAGTTGACCGGGGTTACATTCAGGCTAAGTTTGCCGCGTAAAATTCGGGAAACATCAAGCAAGTCTTCAACCAGTTGCGCTTGAAGTTTGGCGTTGCGCTCAATTGTCTCTAAAGCACGGTCTGTAGCGGTTTCGTCAAATTTGCGTCCTCGTAGGAGTTTTGCCCAACCGAGGATGGGATTGAGGGGTGTTCGCAATTCGTGGGATAAAACGGCGAGAAACTCGTCTTTGATGCGGTTTGCTGCTTCTGCCTCAGCACGGGCTGCGCGTTCTCGCTTCAGCAACTCAATTCGTTCTGTCTCGGCTTGTTTGCGTTTGCTGATGTCTTGGGTTGTACCCATCATCCGCACTGCATTGCCTGCTGCATCGTGAAAGGCTCGACCTTTAGCGGCAATCCAATGAATGCTATTATCTGACCAGAGAACGCGGTATTCAATATCATATTCGACGTTATCTTCCAAGCAGCGGGTTACTGCTTTTTGAGTGCGATCGCGGTCTTCTGGATGTAAGCAGCCTAGAAAAATATCATAGTTAATCAGGGTATTTGCCGGAAGTCCGAACAACTCGCAACACTTAGCAGTCCAAATTAACTCGTTGGTGGGAAGATGCCAAAACCACATGCCCAATTCGGCTGCTGTGGTTGCCATTCGCAGGCGTTCTTCACTTTCACGCAATATTGCTTCGTGCGAAACGCGCTCGCTAATATCAATAAATGCACTGACTGCGCCTCTAGGCTGTCCTTGTTCGTCAAACAAAGGTGAAGCATAACCAAATAAATTAAATACTGCCCCATCTGCACGCACAATATCGATTTCTGCATCCCGCACTTCTATGCCGTTTGAAGCGACTTGCAATGGCAGTTCAGCATCTGATATTTGTTGACCGTGACGGTAGATTTTGTAGGGAGGTAAGGCAGCATTTTCTGGGGGAGTTATCGAGGCATTTGCTTGCTGAGGAATGTTGAGAATTTGTGCAAACGCCGGATTTACTCTTATATTCTGGCATTCTCGATCAAGAGAAATACCAATGGCAATGGGAATTACGTCAAATAATGTTTGTAACTCGTGGGCGCGGCGTTGTAAATTACGGTTGAGTGCGGCGATGGTTTCCTGTGCTTCTTTTTGTTCGCTGATATCTTCGGCAATGCCTGCTAAACGATAAATTTCGCCTGATTCGTTGGTTATGGCAACACAGCGATCGCGTATCCAAGAAATTGACTTATCTGGGCGGATAATGCGATACTCTTCATTGAATGCTTTTTCGAGGTCGCTCTTAAAGCAAGCGCTACGAACTCGCTCTCGGTCATCGGGATGTATAATGTCAAACCACTTGCTGTAGTTGGCGTAAACGCTTTCACGAGAGTATCCCCAGATTTCTTCGTATGCTGGACTGACATAAAGGAATTGTCTTTGTTGGGGATTGAACATCCAAAAGACATCTTGCATGTTTTCTGCAAGTTCGCGGAATCGTTCTTCACTTTCGCGCAGTGCTTCTTCTACTTGCTTGCGTTCGGTGATTTCATAGAAGGTGACAACAGCTGCTGTGATTTCTCCTTGAGTATTATGGATAGGACTTGAGTCAACTAATACTGTTTTATATCTGCCATCGTCCCAGACGATATTCATTTCTTCCGAATGAACAACTTCACCGGATTTGAGCGATCGCACTAAAGGTATCTCTTCTAAGGCATACGCTTGTCCATTTGGATGAAACCCTCGGTATTCAAACTGATCGTATTCCTCGATTCGCTCAACCGACAGCACGTCATCACTTAAGATTTGCCGCATTTGCTCGTTTTTCATCAAAAACCGCCCAGAAGGAGCTTCTGCAACTATTAATCCCCCAGGCATTTGCTCTAAAACTGTTTCCAAAAGCTTTTGCTTTGATTCGACTTCTTCTAATAGTCGCGTCCGTTCTTGTTCTGCCCGCTTATATTCTGTCATGTCACGAACAAGAGTTAGCACCGAGCTAATCGATTTATCCTGGTTAAATTCTGGGATGAGTCGAGATTCATAGTAGTGAGTACCATCAAATCTGGGAATTTCAAATTCAAGCTTATCCGCCACTCCGGTTGCAAACACTTTTTGCAAACTCTCGTTCCAGAGGGTACACATTGCTTTGGGAAAGCCTAGTTCCTTGTTAGTTTTACCAATAAAAGCTGCTGGCGAAATTCCAGTTACTTGTTCAGTGGTGGGACAAGCATACAGATAACGTAAATTTCGGTCAAAGCGGACTATAATATCTGGTACGTTCTCTACCAAAGCTCTAAATTCTTGCTCTCGCTGGTAAAGAGCTGCTTCAGCACGTTTGCGTTCGCTGATATCCAGCACTGTCATGCCAACTCCTAAAATCTCCCCTAATTCTGAGCGCACGGGATAGTAGTTCGATATGTAGTAAGTTTCTAGATTCCCTGTTTCCTCCACATTCAAGATTGGCTCTTTACTTTGCAGCACCTGCTCAATTTTGGCATCTACTGCTGATGCTAATTGCGGATCTAATGTCTGCCAAACTGTCTTACCTAAATTTTCTGAGGCTTTGATATGATAAATGGCAGCTAGTGCATCATTGATGCGAATGTAACGCCGTTCTCGATCTAAAAAAGCAAGTCCAATCGGTGCGCTGCTGGTGCAAGCATCCAAAAGTGCTAAAAATTCATCGTTTCGCTGTTCTGCTTGGTGAGTTTTCTGGTAGAATCTTGCGTTATCTATGGCTAGGGCAATCGGACGAGCTAAATCTTCGGCAAAAGCCAAGTCATCGGCGGTATAAAAACGACTGCTTGCTGAAGTAGTGCCAAAGGAGATTATCCCCAAAATCTGCCCCCGGATAATTAATGGCACAATCATCGCGGAGCAATATCCCAATTCTTTCAGCAAGCGCAAATGTTCGTCATCTTGGGCGAATTCTAAAATCAGGGATTCTGTAACTTCGGAAATCAGGTAGGGAATGCGATCGCTCACAACTCTGAATAAAGGGCTACGCTGATTGTTAAAGTAAGGGTATTTACGACTAAGCTCTGTTAATAATTGTTCTTTAGCTTCGTCAACATGCGCTACTGCTACGCGAGTTGATGACTCGGCTAACTCTGTTTCAATTAAATCTACCACACAAATATCTGCAAGAAACGGCACTGCTAGCCTTGCTACACTAGCGAGCGTCGTTTTATAATCCAAGCTTGTGGTAAGCCGACTGCTAGCATTAGCTAAAAATTCTAAGCGTTCATAGCTCTGCCGAACTTTATCTTCTGCTTGTCTTTGGTTTTCGGCACTAGCCAACAAGAATTTTATCGCCCCATACCAGACAATAAAGGCGATCGCTACACATAATGCTGCAAAAACAGCAAGCTCAATATGAGGCTTCAGTTGCAATGTCAGTCCCAAGGCTAATGCCACACTGGCAATGGCAACGCTACTGTACAGTAATTGATTTTGGCTTACTTTTAGCATCAAGTTTCTGTAAGCGAGAAAAATATAATTTCAACAGCTTTATCTACTATAGATAGATGGCAAAGTTGTGGCATACTCCTTGAGGTTTATTTACCACACAATTCTTATTCTCACTTTCAGTGAGTTATTACCACTATAGATAGGTGGCAAAAGTTTTGCATTGACCCTCAGGTTTATTTAAGATAAAATCCCTAGCCTTTGCAAATATAAAGGGGATGTTTTGAAGCTTTTTGAGAGGTTGATTAGAAAGTGAAATTTATAATATGTTATTTATCAAGTAAAACAGCTTGATAGCGGCAAACCAACCACAGTCCGCTTCTACAACGCCCTAAATTAGATTCGCTCAGAAAATCAGAAATTCACAAGCACAGCGAGGAAATTATCTGAACGCCGAAAAACCACCCAATACTGCCTAAATTATTCTTTTCAGCACCTCTAAATCCTTGCCTTCGATAGATGTTTTTTAGATTAAAAAAGAGTTATTACATAACTATAGGCTGAGGTTACTTAAATAAACCAGTTTTTCTAGAACGTATTGGTCATGGGAATTCTCTTTGTTGATAAGGAACTTTTGAACGCTACCATCACTCTTTAGTATGAGCGCCTCTCAAAGTCTCGATCTGGTGTTACTCAACCTTTATTTTACTCATTTGAGCTAATGCGTATATTTATACTTTATTAGTTGCCAATCCAGTGTTTTCCGAAGTGTAGTAAGTCATTTTTGAGGAGGTTATTTTCATGTCAAATTTATTTCGTTGGTCATCAGCAAGCGCGGCTTTGCTAGCTATCGGGATGACAACCGCCACAGTTACTTCCATAACAATTTCTGGGAAGGCTTCCGCTCAAACGCCAACTCAAACTCCCACCCAAACTCCAGCTACAACAACTACCTTTAGTGATGTGGGATCTACTTACTGGGCGACTCCATTTATTCAAGCGCTAGCCGAAAGAAACGTGATTAGCGGCTTTACTGATGGCACTTTTAAGCCAGATCAACCTGTAAAACGCGCTGAATTTGCGGCAATGATTCAAAAAGCTTTTAATCAAAACGCGGTGCGACAGTTAAGCCAAGGTGGATTTAGAGATGTTCCGGCTAACTACTGGGCTGCTTCGGCAATTCAGAAGGCTTACGAAACCGGCTTTATGTCAGGGTATCCTAACAACTTGTTTTTGCCAAATCAGCAAATTCCGAAAGTTCAGGCGATCGTTGCGTTAACAAATGGTCTAGGCGTGACTACGAGCGGTACGAACGCAAATGATCTCAGTACCTATTACTCAGACGCCTCAGAAATTCCCAGCTACGCGGTTAATAATGTCGCCGCCGCAACCCAAGCCAATTTAGTCGTCAACTATCCAGAACTGAAAGTGCTTAATCCGGGTGTGTCTCTAACTCGTGGGGAAGCGGCGGCACTTTTGTATCAAGCTTTAGTGAAACAGGGTCAGTTACCACCTCTTGCTAGTAATGTCGCGGCGGCTAATTATATTGTAGCAGGAAACACTAGCGGCACTCAAACAAGTACATCAACCACCACAAATACAACAACTACCGGAAATACAACCACCACAGCGACCACAACAACTAGTGACATTGTTAGCTTTGCTGCGTCTAATAATTCCTTTACAAACCTGACTTCTGCATTGAAGTCGGCAGGTTTAGCAGAAACTCTCCAAGGAAAAGGTCCTTATACAGTTTTCGCTCCAACTGATGAGGCGTTCGCTGCTTTACCTCAAGACACTCTGCAAAAGTTGCTACAGCCGGAGAACAGAGAAACTCTAAGAAGGATTTTGAGATACCACGTCGTCAGGGGTGAAGTAACTTCCGCTGGAGAAGTGAAAACCCTTGCAGACAGACCTGTAAATGTTCAACTTGACCGCACTAGCAATCAAATTGCAGTGAACAATGCTAGAGTGATCCAGCCGATCCAAACGAGCAACGGCGTTATTTACGCGATTAACGAAGTTCTCATACCACCCGATCTCAACCTTAGTCAGCTATCGGCGCCGGGAACGGGAATTAGCCCCGGTAGAGCTACTCGCGGAGGTTCCAGCTATGTTGGGGTTGCTGGTAACATTGGTCTAGGCGGTGATTCGGCTTTAAGCGAACTTAACTTCGCGGTGATTAGCAAACTCGGTTTGACACGCAACTTCTCAGTGCGACCCTCAGTGGTGATTGGCGATGATACAACTATTCTGGCTCCAATCACTTTCGACCTGGCACCCAGAACAACAGATGCTGTAGGGCGAACATTTGGGATATCTCCTTACTTAGGTGCTGGCGTAGCTATTGAAACTAGTAACGACGCTAACGTTGGTTTACTACTAACTGGTGGTGTCGATGTTCCTTTAGGTTCTCGATTTACAGCAACAGGTGCTGTAAATGCAGCTTTTCTTGATCAAACCGATGTAGGACTAATGTTCGGAGTTGGCTTGAACTTTTAAACTGTTCTCAAGGGAGAGCGCTTTTCCTGAGTATATACGAACGACACTTGTTGGGGCACAGCATTGCTGTGCCCCAAAACTCAAGTTTAATATTTAGTTTTCCCAATATTTGCTGGTGATATCAGGATAATCACAACTGCTGATTTTCATCGAGGATAGTTCCCTCCAGATTTGCTTTCTCCAAGTTTGCCCCATTCAAGTTTGCCTGGTTCAAATCTGCTTGACTTAGATTTGCCTGGCTCAAATCTGCAACAGCTAAATCAGCGCCGCTCAAATCCGCTTGATCTAGATTGGCTGCACTCAAATTTGCCTCGCTCAAATCTGCGTCGGTCAAACTTGCGTCAATCAACTTAGCTACAGTCAATTCAGATTGGCTGAGATTGGCGCTATCTAAAATTGCTCCCTCTAAAATCGCGCCATCTAAAGTTGCTCCACTCAAGTTAGCTGCACTCAAATCAGCATTCGTCAAATTCGCCCCATTCAAGTCTGCTTGACTCAAACTGCAAGAGCGCAAATTTGCCCGACTTAGATTTGCGCCATCCAGTATGGCTCTATCTAAATTTGCACCACTGAGATCCGCTCCCTCCAAATTTGCCTCACTCAGATTTATGTCTGTAAAATCTCTTTTGCCTGCGGCATATTGATTCAGAAGTTCATCGGTTCTCATTTGCTTTACTCCGTAAGGCTTCTGCTAAGTTAATTAAGTCATAAATGTAGGAGAAACACCCCTACCCTGCGATAGTTATTTCCCACTCAGGTAATCTTGGTTAGCGCATTGGCGCTGGAACCCAATTCCGGAAACCTCCTAGATGAATCCAGTAAGCGTTATAGCCAACAAATGCCCAAATTAAAGCCGCTAATAACAGTAAGGCTACACCAATTAGTCGCCAAGTCCGATTAGGTTTAAAATAGAGTGTTGGCGCAGCACAGATGCCGCCCAACCCAGTTAAGATAAAACCTATTCCTGACACAAATGGTTGTTTTGTTAGCCCCAGGTTCATGATGCGTATACCCACCACGATCGCCACTAAACCTACGAAGAAGGCGTAAATTGCGACTGTAAGTAGTTCCCAACCTTGGGAAAGGGCGATCGCTGTCGCTATGAACAATGCACCAAATAAAACAGTGGTTTCACCAAAAGCTATGTTAAAGCTACCAGTCACAGGCCAAGTGAAGATCATATGCAAACCAGTTGTTAAGGCGATCGCACCCACAATCCCAAAGCCTGGAATCCACTGTTTCTGACGAGGATTATCTAGCCCCTCATACAAGTAGTAAGCCAGTAGAAACAACCCGGCTACCATATTTATCAGCATTAGCGTGATGTAGTCGATAAACACAATTCACCTCTTGATCTCGTTCCGGGTTGATCTAATTTTTACATCTTTTCTCAACTGGCTCACAGAGCGAGCGTTCTTTAAATTCGTTTTCAACCTGTGTAAATTTGCACTTAATCCTTTATAAATGTTTTTTCACAAATCTGTTGTTTCAATACTTTTCTCAACTCAGCTTTTAACGCATCTTTACAATGGTATATATTTGGTATGATTAATATCATTTTTGCCCTAGTCTCTACTGAAATTTTCGGGGGCAAATTACCACTGTATAGAAAATAACACTTAATTCAGCCTTTCCTCGCCCATTTAGATCTCACTTTCTTTTGATAAACGCCCCACTCTTGGATACCCCGTTGCTGAAGAATCGCTTTGGCATAATCTATCTCATCCTCTACGTTTTCTAGTACAAGCAAAAAATTTCCCTGGAATAATCGCGATTTATACATCTTCGCTATGTCTTCTGGAATACCTCTTTTCGCTAAAGCACTAGTGATACTGTCTTCTTCACCCACGGCACTTTTTATCCAGGCGTTAGTTAACAGCGATACTTTTTCTAAGGAAAAACCTGCATTTTTTAGTTCACCAAGTGCCGCTTCCACATCTTGACGAATTGAGAATATGCCAACAGCGTATTTACATATTGTGAAAACCATCTTATTTTATACTCCTCTCAACTACTTTTAAGTAAAGCAATATTGACATATTTTTTCATCAGTCATAAGTATAGCTTTATAGTCTTGATATTCAATGTTTATTGCTTTGAATAAATATAGAGCTAAATCATTGACTGCATCAGAATATAGCGGTTATGATGCATGTAAAATACAGTTTGATATGTGTAAATAAGAGTGGTTTATCTGTGGTTCATTAATTTTTTGATGTATTGCACTAAGAGTGAAAACCGCTGTACTTGCCCGCACATAAGCTTATTAATCGTCAACCGACTCTGTTTTACCCTAGATCATCAAGTAGGTATACATAATTAAACAAGAACCAAATTAATTAGGTGGACTTTTGCCTACTCCAAAGCGAGGTAAGCGATTTCACGAGGTTGAGATGGCAATGCTTTATTTCGCCATCATACAGTATATGTGTGTCTTACTCCTAAGTAAAGTTACGCAAATCAGTAGTTAGAAAAATTATTAAAGTCAAGAAAGGATGACAAAAAAATTAAGTTATTAGTAATATGTCAAAATATGGTGATATACGGAAAATCAGCAGTAAAATTTAGCGTTCTTATTAGTGACTATATTTCAAAATTTAACTTCTAAAATTAATATCTAAATAGTTTTTCTGATTGGGGGCGATCGCCTTGGCATTAGTTGCGCTGAATCCGTACGTTGCTAGCTATGCCAGGACTTACGCAACTGGCTCATTGGGCGATCGCTTTCGGCTGTGGTTCATGTGGTAGTGAACAAAGTTCTCCTGGGGTGGTTGTCGTTATTTTTCTGGAGACTCCTTGCCCGGTAATTTTTTGGGATGTAGAAGATATGGCGGCAAATCAAAGCGAGGCTCACCAAAGCATCTTAAAAAAGATGATGCCCTTGTTTGCATTACCAGAGACTACTGTGTATGTTGTTTGTGAAATTAAGTTAATCGAGGAAGAATAAAAGGTTAACCATTTTGACTGTCCAGAAGCTAAAATGCTTACGGTGTCTTGACCGTGTTAGCGAAAAGCCCAGCACAGCAATTTTGCTGGTGTCGAGCCAATGTTTGTAAACCGATGAAGCTGACCTTTTGGAGAGTGAAGAAAAGTGCCAGCAGTTGCAACAATCGTTTGCTCGTCAAGCTCGAACTCAATCGAACCGGATTGAATGTAGAACGCTTCTTCTTCCTGACTGTGGATGTGGGGTGATGGGCTGCTGTGGGGTGGAACGAACAATTCAAATAGCGCATACGCTTTAGATATCTGCTCTTCCACTGATTTAAATGCTTTAGCAGATGTAGCTTGAATTTTAGCAGATTGCATAATTTACTCCTGACGAGTTAGGGGGCTTGATGACCTGACTGTTTCTTCGGTAATCTTCGAGAAAGCATAAAAGCATCCTCTTTCTGTATCCTAAATAAATGTAATTGAAATCAACTGATGCAGTTGTGATCCAACCCGCGTTCTACCAGATTCTCTTCTCGATACTGTCAACCCCCGAATTGTCAGACTTGGTGGAAGATGAGGGTAAAGACTACAGGAGGAACTTATGGCAGGTAAATTAGACTCAAAAGTAGCAATTGTCACTGGAGCTTCTTCAGGGATTGGGGAAGCGAGTGCGATCGCTTTAGCAGCACAAGGGGCAGAAGTTGTGATTGCGGCAAGGCGTGCTGAACGCTTAGAGGCGTTGGCCAAACGCATTGAAGCTAGTGGTGGCAAGGCATTGCCCATTGTTACTGATCTCACAGATGAAACCCAAGCTCGCAATCTGGTCCAAAAGGCAAATGCAGATTATGGTCGCGTAGATATACTGATAAATAATGCAGGGTTGGCATTATCTGGTGATATTGATGGCGCGGATATCTCAGACTGGCAGCGGATGATAGACATTAACCTTCTGGGAGTGCTTTACGTTACCCACGCTGCCCTGCCGATATTCAAGACGCAAGGAGTTGGGCATATCGTTAACATCTCCTCAGTGGCGGGTAGGACAGCGCGGGCGGGCATTGGTGTCTATAATTTGACAAAATGGGGTATCAACGGTTTTTCAGAAGCGTTAAGGCAGGAAGTGTATAAAGACAACATCCGCGTCACCATCGTCGAGCCTGGTATGGTGGACACGGAAATAGATGACCATATTACTGATGCGATCGCTAAACAGCGTACCATCGAACGGCGTCAGTCTATCACGTCACTGCAAAGCGAAGACGTTGCTGCGGCTATTGTTTACGCTGTAACCCAACCGCAGCGTGTTAATGTTAACGAAATCCTCATTCGACCCACTGAACAAGGATGGTAAGCGTCGCTTTGCTCGAAGTCAATAATCAATAGTCAATAGTCAATAGTCAATAGTCAAAAACCCGAATCCTGACTTTTGTACAGACGCGAAATTTCGCGTCTCTACTGCAAAATTTTCCACAGTAGCATCTCAAGCAATGAATGAATACTTCCGTGCCAATATTGATGCAATGGCTGGCTATGTTCCTGGTGAACAGCCTAAACCTGGTAGCCAAATCATCAAACTTAACAGCAACGAAAACCCCTATCCTCCCTCGCCGGCGGTGATGGAAGTGCTGCGTAACTTTGATGCGGAGTGGTTGCGACGCTATCCAAATCCTTTCGCACAGGAGTTTCGACAAGCAGCAAGTGAAGCTTTGAAAGTTCCGGCTGATTGGATTATTGTGGGAAATGGCAGTGATGAGGTGTTGAACTTGGTGATTCGCGCTTGTGCAGAACCAGGGCGAAAGGTAGTATATCCTACGCCAACCTACGTATTATATAGTACGCTGACACAGATGCAATCAGCGGAAATTGTCGAAATTCCCTACACTGAAGACTACCGCTTACCTTTGGCAGAACTAATCAGCGCTAATGGTTCTGTGACATTTATTGCTTCGCCTAATAGTCCTTCCGGACATGTAGTTTCAGCTTCGGAACTGTGGAAATTAGCAAGTAATTTATCTGGGGTTTTGGTGATTGACGAGGCTTATGTAGATTTTGCGGAAGAGGATGCACTCGCGTTGGTGAAGGAATTTGAGAATGTGATTGCCATCCGCACACTTTCTAAGGGATACTCTTTAGCAGGATTGCGTTTGGGATTTGGGATAGCCAATCCAAAGCTGCTAAGTGGATTGTATAAAGTGAAGGATAGCTATAATATTGATGCGATCGCCTGTAGAATTGGAGCAGCGGCGATGAGCGATCAAGCTTATAAAAATGCTTGTGCAGATAAAGTTAAGCGATCACGGGCAAAGTTAGCAACCGACTTGAAACAATTGAATTTCCAAGTATGGGATTCTCAAGCTAACTTTTTGCTGGTGCAGCCGAAAGAAAAAAATGCCGAATATCTTTATCAAAGCTTGAAATCAAAGGGAATTTTAGTACGCTATTTCCCGCAACCTGGAGTGAATGATAAATTACGCATCACCGTTGGTACCGATGAGCAAAATCAAGTTTTGGTGGAGACGCTGAGTAATTTGATCAAGTAGGCGATCGCACTCACTCCTCATGCACCACGAGAGCGAGCACCTCACCCCGACAAAGCTGTGCTTTATCTCCCCTCTCCTTATTAAGGAGAGGGGTTAGGGGTGAGGTGTATAAGTAATGTCCTTTGAAATCACCCGTAATAAAAAACCTCTCCCTGGTTTTACTACGCATTCACCTGTCCCTCCCCTAGTAGGGGAGGGACAGACTTGAACGGACGTTCAAGGCAGGGAGAGGTCAATTTGGGAATTATAATTAATTTGCCGGACATGATATAAGTCATGAACGCAACTCGGTATTAACTAAAAACAGAATCATAAGTGCGATCGCCTCTGCACTTTTTTTCGGCTTCATACATTTATACTGCTCATTTATAGCGGTTTGCAATTGGGTAAGGTACACAAAGAAATAATGAACCACAGATGAACACAGATGAACACAGATAAATTTGTACTTCATTCAATTGAGTTGCTCATTTAGTTTCTCCGAAATAGGCGATCCAAAACATCAATCTTCACCGCCAGATTCACTGCTGGATTGCGATTACGAGCTTTAATCTCAGCGTTATTTAATGCGACAATGTAAGGCTGACCATTAATCACACCAATGATGGGTCCACCGGAAGATCCACCTGTGGTATCGCAATCGTGGAATAGCACATTTTGCTCATCCCGCAGAATGCTGCACTTATCCTGAAAACTCGCAGTCCACCCGGAACCAGCGCTAAGAAATTCGTACTTGGGTTTTTTGGGGTTAGGAAAGTCACCAGAATAGCCAACGAAGATAAATTTTTTCTGGTTTTTGACTAAAGTCGAGTCAGGCAGAGATTTCCAGCCCAAGTAACCGTATTTTCGTCCGATAGGTTTGTTAAGTTGTATTAATGCCCAGTCGTTTGTCTGGTTAGTGATTGCATCATTAGTGAAGTCTGTACCGTAGATAATTTTTTCAGCTAGGGCAGCATCGTTATCATCTTGTAACTCGCGGTTGATAACGTTGGGTAGAAACACGACTCTCTTGCTGAGTTGATGCGTTTTTGGATTGATAACGCAGTGAGAATTAGTGAGGACGATATCTTCAGCAATTAAAGTACCAGTGCAAGTATAAGCATTACCTTCGGTTGTTTCGCCAACAATGCGACCTATTGCTGACCAAGGATATTTACGGCTAATCATGGGGATGCGATCGTCCCAGTTTATTACAGCGCGAGTGCTATCATCAGGTTTTTCTGATCTGGGAAGTCCGGACGGTTGAAATGGCTTACCAGTGCTTTGTATTTTGAATTGACCAGCATTTTCAGCTTTGATGAATTTTGGCGGTGCTGCTGATTGTAATTTGCGATCAATTGAGTTAACTTGGGCGTTAACTGATGCCCAACTAGCCACTGTCACGGCTGTGAGAATACTCGCGAAAATACGCGCATTCTTTTGCTTGTAGAAAGGTTTTTTAGCCATGATAAATACTTTTTAGGAACGAGAATTAAATAATATGCCATTTCCTGTGATCTACCTCACCCCCTACCCCTCTCCTTACGCTCGTAGAGGGGAGATAAAGCACAGCTTTGTCGGGGTGAGGTTTTATTCAGCGCCACTCACCTTGTAAAGTGAAAGCAGACCAATAATAAGGGTTTTGCAAACTTGAATTTTCCCATAATTTCAATTGTGCCGCACGCAAAGCAGCCGTAGGCGACTTGCCCTGCTTCAACATTTGCGTGTAAAATTCTTGCATCAATTGTGCTGTCCCCGCATCGTCAACTTGCCAAAGAGACACAGCTACACGTTCTCCACCAGCATACATCAATCCTCTTGTCAAGCCGACTAATCCTTCACCGTTGACATCTTTGCCTAAACCGGTTTCACAAGCACTAAGTACGATTAAATCGGCTGCAAAGTCAAGATTAAAAATATCACCTAATCTTAAATAACCTCTATCGGCACGTTTACCTTGTTTATCTATTAGAGAGAGGACAATTCCTGATAATTCTGGGTTGGTCGGGTCAGCAAAGCCGTGAGTAGCAAAATGTAAAAAGCGATATTGAGAAAGTTGCTTATTTGTTACCCAGTTGTAGTTAGCATCAAAATCAAAGGCTTGGAGATGTTGAGAAGATGGTACGAGGTTTAAAATCGCATTTGCTTCTTTGCGTGTACCGTTAAGGCGTCCCCAGCGATCGCGATTGAGATTTTTTGCCCCCCGCTTCAAGTCAGATTGTTCAATTTGAGCGCGAAGGTCAAGGTTCTCACCGATACTTTCAGGCTTACCAGTGATGCGCGGGTCGTTAGCTTCAAATACCGGATCGGCAAGTACAGCAAGGGTTTTGGGTGCGCTTTTGCGTCCCTTTAAGTCTTGTCTTTGGCTAGCGATCGCTGTGACGGAAGGTAAATTGACTATTTCATGGTTGACTATTAGGGGTTGATAAACCTCTCCCCCAACCCCTCCCCTCATAG
>CAXTNZ010000127.1:0-19235 GCA_964245695.1 uncultured bacterium
ACTTGTTGTCGTTGCTTCCGCACTTGTTGTCGCAACCACACGAAATTTTTATCGAGGAATGTACTGATAATGCTTGCTTAACTTTGCACAAACGTTATATATCAGAACTCTAAAAAAGTAATAATACGTAGGTTATTCCTCACATACTTCTAAAAATTACTTTGTAGGAATGGGGGATGGGGTGATGGAGTTCTGGTAGTTACAGCTGTTTTCAGGTATATAGACCACAACCTCACCCCGCCTCCGGCACCCCTCTCCTTAGTAAGGAGAGGGGATGGGGGTGAGGTTTAAGTATGATTCATTTACCCTAAAGCGCTTACTACGAACTTATTTTCTTTTGGGAATCACGTTTCGCATTCCACCTTTAGCACCGATCGCATCACCTTTGTAACGAGGGATAATATGAATACTGGCGTGCATCATATTTTGACCTGCATCTCGATTGATATTCATTCCCACATTAAAACCGTCTGCCGCAAATTTTTGCGTGATAATTTCTTGCACTTTATTAACCATCAGCCAGCAAGCAGATTGCTCTTTAAATGGTAGTTCAAAATAATTACTGACATGACGTTTGGGAACAACTAAAACATCACCTTTACTTACAGGATAACCGTCAAACATTGCATAAGCAGTGGCAGATTCGGTTAGTAATTTTAGATGCGTGTAGGGATTGCAAAATATACAATTATTAGTTGAGTTTCTCTGGTAATTATAATGAATATACTCGTATATTTCACAATTATCGTCTAACTTGATGGAATTAAAGGGAAGTTTGACATTGCATTGATACGTAGGTTTTTTGTGGATATAGTGTTCTCGAAAACCTTCTCTTTTTATATCCCTTCTAACGGCATAATAAGCTTTACCTGTCGGTTTCAATAGATGGGATACTTCCATGAGAACATTAGCTTGTTCTTCAGGAAACAAAACATTTAAAACATAAAAACAGATGATTGTGTCAAAATTGTCATCGGGAGGAGGCGGAAAATAATAAGGATCATAACCTGTAATATCAAAGCCTTTTTGCCGCAGTAATTTAACATCATTACCAAAGCCACAACCAAAATCTAACACTTTGCCTTGAATTAGGTTTTTCTCTAATAAAAACTTTGCCGGAGATGATAAATAAGTTCTTTCTATTGCGGTGAGGTGGCTGAATTTATTTGTTTGCTTTTTCATAGACATATCTAACAATTTATTCTCTCTACCCCACAAAGATGACCTTAAATTAAGATATGCACTCTTAAAGATTTTTAGCACAGTAAAAATACGGAAATATAGCGGTCACTCTTTGAGTGCAATACACCAAAAACCTCACCCTGTCCGTTCCGGACATCCCTCTCCTTGGTAAGGAGAGGGAAAAAGGGTGAGGTAAAATTTGTATTTTAATAAGAGTGAAAATCGCTAGAATTATCCGGTACAGACAGTTCTTAAGGATTTTGCAGTTGTTGTGTTTTTTAAGACTGTTTAAAAAAATCAAGAGATAGCCTGTTTGTCAGGACATCGCTATCTCTCAACTTAAAATTAAATAAGATTATATTGATGGCGGATGGCTTTAAGAACTTGCAGTAATTGCATTGCAGATTCTGGACGAGTGATATCTAGTTTTGGCAATAGTTGATATATTGGAGGATTTCCTTGCTGGATATAGACAAACTGATAGTCCATTCCGTTAGTAGTCAGTCCCCAAACTGATGTTTGTTGAGCCAAACTATTGTATGTATAAGTGAGTAATTGAGGCAATCCTTCTGAAGCGTTAACACTGCTGTTTTTAGCTTCAATTACGAGTATCCAAAAAGGTGTAGTTGCTGTTCTACCTAGAGTTTTGTTAACAGCTAAAATATCCATCCGTCCTTTGATGTTTGTGTCTTCATCTTCGATGGAAATGTCAGCAATATTTTCTTCTAAAGTTATCTTAATGCTGGGAGAATAAAAACCAGCTAATTTCATCAAGGGCGCGAGGAAGAGAAATTTTATTTGTCCTTCCGAGATTTTGCCTGCGGCGTAGTAACTTTGAAATAAATTGCGAATTTCTGCTAGTTCCTGCTGCTCAAATTCTGTGAGAGATTCCAGAGATAGTAAAGATGTAAATGAGTCATTCAACTGTTGTTCAAATTTCAAAAGCTCTTGAACTTTTTCCAAGCTAAGATTTCTGGCGTCTATATTGGTTGTCATAAATTTATTTTTCTGTTAAAGTCTTTATAAAATAAAGATTAATTTATATAACAATACTAATTGCATAAGCATTGAGCAGAATTTGGTATCATCTCTTCAACAGTATCGGTATACGCTTGAATAGCATCTTTGATATTTTCTAAAGCCTCATCCTCTGTGTCTCCCTGTTACCAGCAGCCTGGTAAACTTGGACACCACACAGCATATCCTTCATCAGTCTTTTTTAACTTTACTTTGTATCGCATATCTAAATAATTACTTTCTTGCAACCTTCTATCTTGTTCGATTATACAAAGAGCGTCATCCCCCCCCCTTTGCGTCGCGCCAGATGCTACAACGGGGCGGCAGCTTTTGGGGGGAAGCTTCCCCCCAAAACGTGCCTTGGGAAAATACGCAAGGCACTGGCTTCTCTGCGGGGGCGTGCGGTTCAACAATCGTTAATTTCCCCGTCGTAACATGTTGAGAATCTCGATTTAATTGGTAGACTTGTACCTTATTAGCATAAACAGATAGCGCCTTATGGTGCATATCAAGCGCGTTGAACTTACTAACTTCAAATCCTTCGGTGGTACTACTTCTGTCCCTTTACTGCCGGAGTTTACTGTCATTTCTGGTCCTAATGGTTCCGGAAAGTCTAATATCCTCGACGCGCTGCTATTTTGCCTCGGACTCGCTAGTTCTAAGGGAATGCGAGCCGATCGCCTTCCGGATTTGGTAAATAATACTCAAACGGGTAAGGGACGTTCTACTGTCGAAGCTAGCGTGACGGTGACGTTTGATTTGGGGGATGAGGATTTCTCACGCAAAGGCGCAGAGGCGCAAAGTGAGGAAGTGGAGGAAGAAGAAAATCCCAAATCGCCGGATTGGAGTGTTACGCGCAGGTTAAGGGTTACTCACCAAGGAACTTACACATCGAATTACTACATTAACGGTGAAGCTTGTACGCTGACGGAGTTACATGAGCAATTAAACGACCTGCGGATTTATCCTGAAGGTTATAATGTGGTGCTGCAAGGCGATGTTACCAGCATTATCTCGATGAATGCGCGAGAGCGGCGGGAAATTATTGATGAATTGGCTGGGGTGGCGTCGTTTGATCGCAAGATTAATCAAGCGAAAGGTACTTTAGACGAAGTTAAGGATAAGGAAGATAGTTGTCGGATTGTTGAGACGGAGTTAACTTCACAACGCGATCGCCTTTCTCAAGACCGCGCTAAAGCTGAAAAATATCAAAAGCTTCGCACGGAATTTCTGGAAAAACAAAAGTGGGAAGCGGTTTTATCTTGGCGGACTCTACAAGCGCAACAAGAAAAGTTGGCGAATCAAATTCAATCAGGCGATCGCACTTCTACGGATATTTCATCTCAGTTAACAACGCTTGCTTCTCAAATCGCACAAAAAACCGCCGAACTTGATGAACTTAATCGACTTGTGAAAGCGTTGGGAGAGGAGGAAGTTTTAGCGGTACAATCTACTTTGGCGACTCAAGAAGCTGAACGCAAACAACTTCAGCGTCAGCAAAGTGAGTTAGAAACAGCTTTTCAAGAAACGGCGAAACGTCTGC
Source organism: uncultured bacterium (assembly GCA_964245695.1). Lineage (GTDB taxonomy): Bacteria > Cyanobacteriota > Cyanobacteriia > Cyanobacteriales > Nostocaceae > Hassallia. The sequence continues at coordinate 3,743 of CAXTNZ010000127.1, forward strand.
AACAACAAACGCAAGAAGTTCAACAATATCAAGTTTCTTTAGAACAACAATCTCAACAACAAATTGTAGAGACGCAATTAATTGCGTCTCTACAGCAAGAAAGAGATGACGCGCGACAAAGTTTAGAAGGTTCTCGCGAAGCTGCTGCGGAAATTGCTTCTGCTAGTGAAGCTTGGGTACAGCAACAAACGGCGCTAAACCGTCAAATTGAGACTTTGTTGCAAACTCTGGAACCTCAACGCACTGAACAAGCGCAACTCAGGGAACGCAATAATCAATTACAAGAGTTGATTCAAGAACAAACTCAGTTAGTTGAACGTGATGAACCTCTATTAGCAGAAAAGCAAGCTGAATGTAAGCGACTGGAAACAGAATTTAATGCTTCTAGCGAACCTATCCAAAATCTGGCTCAAACTTTATCAGCCACAGAACAAGAACTGCAACTTCAACAAGAAACTCAAAAACGCTTACTTTCTGAACAACGCGAAAAACAACGTTCTTTAGATAAATTAGAGGCGCAAGTTGCAGCACAGCAAGAAGTACAAGGAACCCAGGCAAGTAAAGTTATTTTACAATCGGGAGTGCCGGGTGTATGTGGGTTAGTTGTACAGTTAGGAAAAGTAGAACCGCGCTATCAACTCGCTTTAGAAATTTGTGCTGGTGGACGTTTGGGACATATTGTGGTAGAAGATGACAGCATAGCCGCCGCTGGAATTGAACTGCTGAAACAAAAACGTGCGGGGAGAGCAACTTTTTTACCGTTAAATAAAATTCACGCATCTAAATATATCCAAGATGCAACGCTGCGTTATGCGAATGGGTTTGTAGATTATGCGGTGAATTTAGTTGAGTGCGATCGCCGTTATCGAGATATATTCAACTACGTTTTGGGTAATACGGTCGTGTTTGACTCGATTGAGCAAGCACGCAAGCAGTTAGGATTATACCGCATCGTCACTCTACAAGGGGAATTGTTGGAAACTAGCGGTGCGATGACTGGTGGAAGTAACACTCAGCGATCGGCGTTGCGGTTTGGTACGGTGGAAGCTGCGGAATCTGATGAAGTCATTGCTTTGAAAAATCGCTTAAATGAAATTGAGCGCGTTTTAGAACGTTGTGGTGAAGCGATAAATACTCTCTCAGATAGAGGTAAAAGACTCTCGCAAGAGGTAACAGAAGCACGTCAAGCAAGAAGAGAACAACAACTGCAATTAGAGCAGTTACAAAAAGAAATAAAAACTTTGACCATACAGGTAGAAGGAACGCGATCGCAGCTTGACCAAAATAGCGAAAAATTAACCGTTGCTCAAACCCGTTTGTCAGTTTTGGCTCGGGAATTACCAGGGCAAGAAAATCAACTGCAACAATTGCGACAGTCATTATCAGAGTTGGAAGCGTCGCAAACTCCCAGCGAATGGCAAGAAATTCAGGCAAGAATTAAACTTCAAGAGCAACAATTGCAACAACGCGAGACGGCGTTAAGAGAAGCCGAGCAAAGATTGAAGAACTTGGAAAATCAGCAACAGCGTTTGCAAGAGAAAATCCAAGAAGGCGAACAGCGAATTAGCGAATATCAACAATCACAAATAAATCAGCAAAATCGCTTAAGCGAAATTAGAACTTTAGCGGAAGCATCAAGCACGCAAATAGCGGAGACTCGCGCCAAGTTGAGTGAACTAGAGGCGAATTTAGGAGAAGAGAAACAAAAACGCGATCGCACAGAACAAGAATTGCGTTCTGATTTACTTCGTCAGCAACAATTACAATGGGAATTGCAAAAACTGCAAGAAACCCAACAAACGCGACGCGAGGAATTAACCGCAGTCAGAGAGCAATTGCAAATTGTAGCCCCAGAATTGCCCAGCCCTTTACCAGAAGTACCAGATAAAGTAGACTTAGACGAATTACAGAAAGAATTGCGATCGCTTTCCAAACGCCTGCAAGCAATGGAACCAGTCAACATGCTAGCGCTGGAAGAATACGAACGCACATCAAACCGTTTGAATGAACTTACGGAAAAATTACAAACATTAGAAGGCGAACGCACCGAATTACTTTTGCGGATAGAAAACTTTACCACATTGCGGCAACGCGCCTTTAAAGAAGCCTTCGACGCGGTGAATGAAAACTTTCAATCTATTTTTGCTACGCTTTCTGAAGGTGACGGCTACCTGCAACTTGAAGATCCTGAAGATCCATTTAGCAGCGGATTGAATTTAGTCGCACACCCGAAAGGTAAACCCGTACAGAGACTAGCTTCCATGTCTGGAGGAGAAAAATCCCTGACAGCTTTGAGCTTTATTTTTGCTCTGCAACGCTACCGCCCATCGCCATTTTACGCCTTTGACGAAGTAGATATGTTTTTAGATGGGGCAAACGTAGAACGATTAGCTAAAATGATTAAGCAACAGGCGCAACAAGCACAATTTATAGTTGTTAGTTTGCGCCGCCCGATGATAGAATCAGCCGAACGCACAATTGGCGTTACTCAAGCACGAGGAGCTTACACACAAGTTTTGGGCATTAAGTTGCCATCTGACCATACATCGGCTTGAGTAGAGACGCGATTAATCGCGTCTGTACAATACGCGATTAATCGCGTCTGTACAATAGTGTATAGATTAACCGGATTCGAGATCAGGACTCGGTATAGAATGACCTCTGAACAAATAATTAGACGCTCTGATATTTTAAACACCCAGGTAATCACCCGCGACAACGCTAAGCGCCTAGGAATCGTCAGTCAAGTTTGGGTTGATATAGACCAAAGAGAGGTTGTGGCTCTTAGTTTGCGAGATAGCCTGATCTCTGTTTCGGGTATTCCGCGCTACATGTACCTCAACAGCATAAATCAGTTTGGCGATGCCATCCTAGTTGATAACGAGGATGTGATTGAAGATGTAGAGGTTGATATTTACAGCAACCTGGTTAACTGGGAAGTAATTACAGAAACCGGTGAAGTATTAGGTAGAGTGCGGGGCTTCAAGTTCAACGGCGAAACAGGTAAGCTTTACTCCTTCGTCATCGCTTCTTTGGGATTACCGCAAATTCCCGATCAATTCCTCAGCACCTACGAATTACCAGTTGAAGAAATCGTCAGCACCGGTCCCAACAGATTGATTGTCTTTGAGGGAGCGGAAGAACGGGTAAACCAGTTATCAGTCGGTTTGCTCGAACGTCTCGGCATCGGCAAAGCACCTTGGGAACGCGATGCAGAGGAAGCTTATGATTATACTCCTCGCGCAGTTACACCAGACAAACAACTGCCAAGCGGAGTACCATTACAGCCACCAAAGCCAAAAATTCGCACTCCCGAACCCGTGGCTCAAGAATGGGACGAAGACTATATCGAGGAAGAAGTACCCCAGCGTCGGGTTGTAGAAGCCAGACAGTATGAATCAATTCAGTACGAAGAAGACGACGAAGAAGATAACTGGAGTGAGGCTACGGGTAAAGACAAATATCAAAAACCCATTAGCTATGAAGCCAAACCCGTCAACAACAAGCCATACACCGACGATTACGACGATTACGACGACGATTTAGACAGCGACGCTTGGGATGATGCACCAAAGCCGATAAATATTCCCAAGAAAGTTAAAGAAAGACAGCCAGAGTACGAAGAAGAAGGCGGATATTAAGTTTTTTATCGTTCCCAGGCGCTTTGCCTGGGAATGCCTTTTTAGAGGCTTTGCGTCGGCTAGCGGTTGAAAATGCTTTCTTAGATGTGGAACAGCTTATTGATGGTTTTAGGAAACTTTTTCGAGCTTCTTGTCAGTGAATTTGGATAGCTTGTTACGTTTGAGTGCTGAAAGTGCGCCGAGAGTGCCGAGGACGAGTAAGCTAAGGATAGAGGTGGGTTCTGGGACGGTAATTATGGTTGCAGAAAAACGAATGGGTAACTCACTATCTTCCAATCCGAAATTTTCAAAACCTGGTATGATTGGTGTCGCAGAAAAAACCTCTAAATAACCCGGTGTCGGCAAAAAACTAGCGAAAAACGGACTAGAATAGTTTCCCCCCGATGTGGAATACCCAAAACCGTCACTTGTTAACTGCTGAGTATTAAGACTAATTAAATTGTCAACATTAAAAGGTTCGTTTCCCGGTATTGGAGTCCCGGCAAGTTGCAGACCAGTAATTGTTTCACCATTTCGTGTACCAGTAATTCCCGAAATCAGGTAAAAACCCAAATCGTTAGGGGTGTCATTAGTGGTGAAAGTACCCCTTGCCGCTATGTCAGTACCAGAATAATTCCAGTTCCAATTTAAAGCAGATGCGGCTTGCATTGTCCCCAAAACTAATCCAGATGTGGTTGCAAGCGCTGTGGCAGATAGTAGGGCTAGATTTTTCATGGGGGTCGGAGTGTGCGATCGCGGTTTTTGTATAACGGTTACTGTGTATTATACGGAAATTGGGAAAGGTAGTATTATTTGTGCAAGAAGAATTCAAGAAGCATAAATGGTACGTCCGCAAATTTACGAGACGTGATGCGTAAAGCCCCACCCTTCTAGGGTGATAGGTGAGGGGTGAGGGCAATTAAAAATTTAAAATATCCAAAGATTCCTCTATTTCTAACTCTAAAATCCTCTCCCGTACATCTTTATGTTCTGCTAACTTTCCTTCTTTCCAATATAAATCTGCTGCTTTCTGAAAATCCTCAATTGCTAACAGCTTATCGCCTAAATAATAACGAGCATTACCACGGTTATAATAAGCATCCGCATAATTAATATTAATCTTTATCGCTTGAGTGTAATCTTCAATTGCTCCTGCGCGATCGCCTAAATCCAAACGAGCATTTCCCCGGTTATAATAAGCATCCGCATCATCAGGATTAATTTTAATTGCTTTAGTGTAATCTTCAATTGCTTTTTCGTAATCTCCTAAGTCAGAAACAGTATTACCACGGTTTTTGTAAGCAACGTCATCATGAAAACTAATTTCAACTGACTGAGTGGAAACTTCACTTACTCTGTTGTCATCAGTATTAGCATAATGAGGATTAATCTTGATAGCTTGAGTGTAATCTTCAATTGCTAAGAGATTATCTCCTATGTGAAAACGAACATCAGCACGGTTTCTGTAAGCAACTGCATCATAGGGATTAATTCTGATTGCCTGAGTGTAATCCTCAATTGCTTGTTCGTAATCTCCTAGTCCATAACGAGCTAAACCAAGTTTATTGTAAGCTTTCGGATATTTAGGATTAATTTTTATTGCCTGATTGTAATCTTCAATTGCTTGTTCGTCATCAACTAGGTAATAACGAGCCAAACCACGTTTATAATAAATATCGGCATCATTAGGATTAAATTGCAAGGCTTGGTTATAATTATGAATTGCCGCCTCATACTGTTTTTTTTGAAAGCATTCATCACCCTGTTTTACATGAAGCTGAACTAAATCTTCTTCAGGATAGATATACGTTTTTATAAACTGACTTTTGTTTTGCGGCTTAGGGAGATGTTGATATGGCGATGCTTGTTTAGGTAAATGATACTTTTGAGCAGATTGTAACTGTTCTAGATAGCAAAATAAGCCACCACCATATAACAATTGCTCTATCCCAAATGAGATTCTACCAGTTCGCAACTTAATCATCTGGGTGGGAAGAAAGCCAGCCATGAAAAGGTGATATTCAGGTTGAGCTTCATTCACTTCTTCTTGAATCAAAATACAGACTACAACTGCATTCTTTTCAACTTGTTCTGAACTAACTGACCATCTAACTGTATCAATACTCCCGTGACGAGATTTAACTTCGATGCCAATAGATGGGTCAGAAGTTAGCGTAAAATCAATTTTACCATCACCGCCGAATCGTTTTTCATAATCAAGTTCAGTAATAAAATCGGCTAAACGTTCTTTGACAACTTCCTCACCCAGTTTTCCTTTAAGATTGTTGATAAAAACATCCCGAACTGGCGAAGTACGTTTATATTTTTCCGCCATCAGCCAGCAAAAATCTCGTAGTGCTTTTAATCTATCTCCAGAGATTATTGTTAATTCACTATATTGACCTTCTGTTTGACAATGCAGCAAACAACCAGATGTCAACCTTTTGATAAAATCAGATTGTAGCGATCGCAGTAGGGTGATCCAGTCCATTGAGATTTCTGCGAATCTTTTTATTAGATTATCTTATTAAAATATCAAGTATGGTTAAATCTTTCAATCAGCTATGAGCAAAATTGCCTAAAACAAACTTAGATAAGGCGATCGCACTAAATTATATTGCTAGCTCGCAGTGCGATCGCCCAAATTCACCAAAATTATTTATTACAGTTTGTAACCAATCTGAAGCAGAAAATCCTGACGAGCCTTCACATCATCAGCACTTTCCACACCCAAGGGTGATCCATCCACAACCCCCAAAATACCGCGTCCCTGTTCTGTTTGGGCAACAATCACTTGCACCGGATTTGCTGTGGCACAATATATATTGCATTGCGGACACTGCTTGATCGCATTCAAGAAGTTGATTGGATAAGCCTCTTTCAGCAAAATGACGAAACTATGTCCAGCGGCGATCGCTTGAGCATTTATATTTGCTAGTTGTTGAAGATGGCGATCGTTACCCATTAATCGGATTAAGCATGATTCTGATGCTTCACAAAAAGCAATGCCAAATTTACTGTACGGCGAGGTTCTCACCATAATCTCATATAAGTCTTCAATAGTTTTAATCAAGTGGGTTTGACCAATAATAATGTTACTTCCCTGAGGAATTTCCATGACAACTGATTTTAGTTCCACATTATTAGCCATTGGGTGACAACGAAGAAAACGACTAGTACCGCTTCGCGGAATTCAAAATTCAAAATTCAAAATTCAAAAAGCTAGAAAGACAAGGGTTTTGGCTTTTTTGGATGGTAGCTTTATTTCCGCCGCGCTGTACTAGCTTTGTAATAGTAAACACAGTTTTGCTATTTGTGAAGCAAGATTAACTCTAGTACAGTATTTCTTTTAAAATCAACATTAATACTAACTTCGGAAAACGTTGCATATAAATTAGTTTTGTTGATAATCGTTAGCTAAAGTTACCATATAAGCTTTTACAATGAAAATATTACTTGTAGAGGATGACGAGTTTGTTGCTGAGGCTCTCTCTGCTGTCCTCGCTAACCAAAACTATGCAGTCGAAGTTGCCAGCGATGGTGAAGCAGCTTCGGATTTAATCGAAACTTTTGACTATGACTTAATACTTTTGGATGTCATGCTGCCCAAGCTGGATGGTATCAGCCTTTGCCGCCAAATACGCTCTCGTGGATTGCAAATGCCAATTTTGTTGTTGACTGGGTGCGATAGTAGTCACGAGAAGGCTATGGGATTAGATGCAGGCGCAGACGACTACCTCGTTAAACCCTTTGACCAAGAAGAGTTAGTTGCTCGGATTCGAGCGCTATTGCGTCGCGGCGTTATAGCATCACAACCGGTGTTGGAGTGGGGTAATTTGCGGCTTGATCCCACAAGCTGTGAAGTCACTTATGCTCAACAGCCGCTGTCATTAACGCCCAAGGAACATGCACTGCTGGAGCTTTTTTTGCGAAACAGTCGCCGGGTATTTAGCAGCGGCATGATTTTGGAACATGTTTGGTCTTATGATGACACTCCCAGTGAAGAAGCCGTTCGCACTCATATCAAAGGGTTACGAATGAAGCTCAGAAGCGTGGGAGCGCCTGGGGATCTGATTGAAACAGTATATGGTATTGGCTATCGTCTCAAGCTTCAGAAAGAAGAAGGAAACAAAAAGGAAGAAATTACTGCTTCATCCTCACCTATCAGTGAACCGTCTCCGAAGCAGATAGTAGTAGCAATTGCTGGAGTCTGGAATAGATTTAAAGGGCGAGTTGGGGAACAGGTGAGTGTGATAGAGCAAGCAGCTGTTGCTTCCACCAAAAATGCTTTGAATCAAAAACTCCGCAAACAAGCTTTGCAAGAAGCTCATACTTTAGCAGGGTCATTAGGTACTTTTGGCTTTGCTCTTGGCTCAAAGCTGGCGCGAGAAATTGAGCATTTGCTGAAAACTGGTAAAACTTTGACTAAAGCGGAAACGACCCAGTTTGTTAGTTGGGTAGAGCTATTGCGTCAGGAAATTGAGCGAAACCACGATGATAAGGTTGATTCACCTTCAGAAGATGAATATCCCTTGCTATTGGTGGTTGATGGCGATCGCCTGATCGCCGAACAACTTGCACAGGAATCTGCGAACTGGGGTTTAAGAGTAGGAATTGCTACCAACATTCAAACAGCCAGTAATAAGCTTTACCAAGAGCATCCCAGTGTTGTGCTACTAGATCCTAGCGTTTCTTCACTTCATGAAGACAGCTTCCGCCTACTTTCGGAGTTGAAAGACCGCAAACCCCCCGTACCAGTGGTAGTTTTGACTGAGCAAAGCGATTTTAGCCATAGATTGCAAGTTGCTCGCCACGGCGGACACACCTTTTTACAGAAGCCCTTGCCCATAGCACAGGTACTACAGGCAGTTACACAAGTATTGCAACATGCGCCTCATGCAGAAGCTCATGTATTGGCTGTAGACGACGATCCAAAGATAGGTGCGCTGTTGCAAGCATTGCTGACTCCTTGGGGAATCAAGGTGACAACCCTCGATGACCCGCAACGCTTCTGGGAAACTTTGGAATCTGTTAAGCCAGATTTCCTGATTCTGGATGTGGAAATGCCGGATGTAAATGGTATTGAAATTTGCCAGGTGGTACGCAATGACCCGCGTTGGAGTGAGTTGCCGATTTTATTTTTGACGGTTCATAGCGATGCGAACATAGTTAATCAGGTGTTTGCAGTCGGTGCAGATGACTTTGTCAGCAAGCCTATCATCGGACCGGAACTCGTCACTCGCATTATCAATCGCCTGGAGAGGATTAAACTGCGACAGCGGATAACCCAAACCAACCAGGCTCAAGCTGCTGCTAGCAACAATGACATACCCGCAAACAGTTTGCATACCTGCATTCGACAACAAGCAACAGTGGCTCAGTTAGCTCAGTCAGCACTTTCTGCCAAAGACCTTTCTAGCTTCATGAATGAAGCTGTTGCACTGGTAGCACAAAACCTGGAAGTTGAATATTGTAAAGTATTGGAACTTTTGCCAGAAGGAAATGCGATGCTGCTGCGTTCCGGGGTGGGCTGGGATTCTGGACTAGTAGGGCAAGAAATAATCAACCTAGACACGGTTGTTAATCAACCTGTGATTATTGAAGACTTACAGACGCAAACTGATAGTGGTTCCTTTCTACTGCGACATCAAGTCAAGAGCGGCTTAAGTGTACCAATTCCGAAATCTAATGGTTACTATGGCATTTTGGGAGCTTATACGCGTAAAAAACAGACTTTCACTCAAGAAGATGTGAATTTTGTCCAATCGATTGCAAATGTTCTGTCGGCGGCACTTGAGCGACAGCACACCGAGCAAGCTTTACGTAAAGGTAAGGAGGAATTGGAAGGCAGAGTAGCAGAACGCACAGCCGAGCTAATTAAGATTAACTCACAGCTTTCCTCAGAACTTAACGAGCGCCAGCGAACGCAGGAAGCATTGCGGAACTCTCAAACTCGGTTTGCTGGAATTGTGGAAATTGCCGATGATGCGATTATTTCTATCGATAGCAATCAACGCATTACTTTATTTAACCAAGGAGCAGAGAAAATTTTTGGCTACGAGGCAAAGGAAGTGCTAGGACAACCTTTGGACTTATTGTTACCATTGCGATTCACTCAAACACATCGTCAGCATGTAAGTGAATTTGGCAACTCCGCAAAAGTCGCTCGTCGCATGGGAGAACGTCGTGAGATTTATGGTTGTCGCAAAGATGGAAGTGAATTTCCGGCGGAGGCTTCGATTTCTAAGTTAAAGCTGGGGGAAGAAACAGTATATACGGTTTACTTGCAGGATATTAGCGATCGCAAGCAAGTTGAACGCATGAAAGATGAGTTTGTCTCTGTCGTTAGCCACGAACTCCGCACTCCCCTAACTTCAATTCATGGCTCTTTGGGAATGCTCGCCAGCAGTTTAATCAAGCCAGAATCGGATCAGGGGAAACGCCTGCTGCAAATTGCGGTGGATAGCACCGACCGTCTGGTACGCCTAATTAATGACATTCTCGACATTGAGCGCATCGAGTCTGGCAAAGTGAAGATGGAAAAACAAACTTGCAACGTTGCTGACCTGATAACCGAAGCCGTCAACGTGATTCAGCCGCTTGCCGACAAAGCTAGTGTCAGCTTATCTGTTTCCAGTTTATCACAAAAGCTGTGGGCAGATGGCGATCGCATCGTCCAAACCCTGACTAACTTGCTAAGTAACGCGATTAAATTCTCCAGCGTCGGCTCAACAATTTGGTTGAGTGCAGAAATAGGGAATAGAGACAAAGACCAGTTCCCCAACATCTTGTTCAAAGTCAAAGACACCGGACGCGGCATTCCCCCTGATAAACTCGAAAGTATATTTGAGCGCTTTCAACAGGTAGACTCTTCAGATTCCCGCAATTATGATGGCAGTGGTTTGGGTTTGACAATTTGCCAGAGCATTGTCCAACAGCATGGCGGATGTATTTGGGCGGAAAGTTTGCTGGGTGAAGGTAGTACTTTTTACTTCACTTTGCCTATAGTTCAGTCCCAAGATTCTGAATTACTGCTTTCCCATCCCCAGAATACTTGTTATAGTGATTCTCTATTGAATCAAATACAACGCGAAACTTAACCCACGCCACATCGCTCAACGGAGGAGACCTCCGCACTTCTTGTGGCTCCCCAACAGAGTTCCCTAGTAGGGAAAGGGGAGATAAAAGCAGATAAAAGCCCCTCGCGTGCGGAGGGGAGAGGTAACTATTAAAAAAATTAGAAGTTCAGCAAAAACACAGAAAGATGTCAATAATTTGAGAGAGTGTTGGGAGTAAAAATAGCAATGGGAACAAAGCGTATTCTGGTAGTTGATAACGAGGAGTACATACAAGAAGTTGCTAAAATTTGTTTGGAAACGGTAGCCGGCTGGGAGGTACTGACAGCAAGTTCTGGGGAGCAAGGTATAAATAAAGCCTCTGCTTACAAACCAGATGCAATTTTGTTAGATGTGATGATGCCGGGAATGGATGGTCCTACTACCTTTGAGAAGCTACAAGCGAATCCGGCAACTAAAGCGATACCAGTAATTTTTTTAACAGCAAAGATGCAAGCTTCTGACCGTCGCCGCTATGCTCAGATGGGTATGACAACAGCGATCGCTAAACCTTTCAATGCTCTAGAATTAGCAGAACAGGTGGCTAATGCTTTGGGCTGGAGTCTTTAACAATTCAAAATTCAAAATTCAAAATTCACGCATTAAAGACATTTTCAGACGGGGATTTAAACCCCGACTGAAACTGACGCTACGTGTAGACGTAGGGGTCTTAAACACGAGTGATTTACGATAAAAACTGACAATTTGTTACCAGTACCCCCTGCAAAATGTTTAATAATTCCTTGGCGCTAAAGGGTTTCGGTAAAAATCCTTGAATGCCAGTGCCTGTTGCTTGTGCTAATGCCTCAGCCGATACTAATCCACTCATGGCAATAATTTGCACTTGGGGATTCATTCTTTGCAAAGTACGGATAGCAGTTGCCCCAGCCATTGAGGGCATCATTATATCCATCAGCACTACCCTGATATCATTTTTGTGTTGGGTATATAGGGCAAGCGCTTCAATGCCATCTTGTGCCGTTAATACTCTGTAATTGTGGATTTCTAGTGTGGTTTTGGTAATTTGAGTGATAGCCGCTTCGTCATCGACAACTAAAATCAATTCTCCCTGTCCTGTTAACAGTTCCATCTCGTCTACTGCTTGAATTGTAGTTCCGTCGCTGCTTGACAGGTACAGTTGAAATAGGCTGCCAAGCCCTACCTCACTAGATACCTCTAAAAAGCCGCCGTGGCTGTTGATGATACCCATCGCAATTGATAAACCAAGCCCCGTACCTTTGCCCACGTCTTTGGTTGTGAAAAAAGGGTCAAAAATGCGATCTATAATTTCTGGGGGAATGCCAACTCCTGTATCGGCAATGGTAATTAAAACATAAGAATTGACTCTTGCCTCTATATGCATCCTGGCAAAGTTAGCATCAATACAAATATTATTAGCATAAATACTTAAATTACCGCCATTGGGCATGGCATCGCGAGCATTAAGGCAAAGGTTCATCAACACCTGATGTAGTTGGGTGCCATCACCAACAACAGTTAGCAAATCTGGCGCTATGTCGATGTTGAGGTTGATGGATTTAGGAAATGTTTGTTTGATTATCTGCTTGATATCTTCTATTAGGTGCGACAGTTGCACAATTGTCCGTTTGCCTTCGGAACCACGGGCAAAGGATAAAATTTGCTGGACTAAATCAGCCCCGCGTTTGGCATTACTTTCGAGTAACTTTAGCATCTGCTGCGATCGCTCGTCGAGATTGTTCAGTTTCATAGGCAGCAGTTGCGCGACTGTCAAAATCGGCGTAAATATATTATTCAAGTCGTGAGAAATGCCGCTAGCTAGAGTGCCTAAACTCTCTAAACGTTGGGCGCGGAGAAGTTGTGATTCTAGTTGTTTCTTCTCGGTGATGTCGGTATCAACAGTGAGGATAGATTTGGGTAAATCTGCGCCATCACGCATCAATGTCCAACGGCTGGCAATGATAATTTCTTTACCATCTTTGCATAATTTACGTAATTCACCTTGCCACGAGCCAGACTCAACAACTATTTTCAGCGCCGCTTCTATTTCCAACGAAGTTTCTTGATCAAAAATTTCCTCGGCGTACTTTCCCATAACATCTTCAGCTTGCCAGCCGTACAAATTTTCTGCACCTTTGTTCCAAAATAAAATTTGGTTTTGCAAATCTCGCACAAAAATTGCGTCTTTTGTAATGTCTAACAAGGCAGCTTGTTCGCGGATTTTCTGTTGTGTCTGCTGGCGAGCGCTAATATCTCTTAACAACCAGCGCAGGCTAACTGGTTTACCATCACCCTGCACTGTTACCGCAGTTACTTCTGCCGGAAAGTCGATTTTTCCATCTTTGTGAAATATCTGAGTTTCTTCGCCGCGAATTTCTGCTTGTTGCTGCAACTGCGTCAGAATTTGACGGAATTTCTGTCGTTCAGCCGGATGCACAAAAACCAAAAGTGGTTTGCCGATGAAATAAGATTGGCGGACATTCAATAACTGCGCTGCGGCATAATTTGCTTCTTGAATTGTGCCATTAGTGTCAGTCAGGAAGTAAGCATCCGGCGCAAAGTCGAATAAATCTCGATAACGCTGCCGTTCCGCTTCTACAAGATGCCGGGTAGCTACCAACTCGTCATTTTGTTGTTGTAGTTCCTCTGCCAACACTTGTAGTTCTTCTAGAGAAATCGAAATTTCCGTGATCGCTTCGGTAAAAAGTTCTGTAGGAGAAATATCTCTAGACTGCTTTTTTGTGTATTCGCCACGCTGCAACAGATTATTTAATCTTTCATGCGCTTGGGCGATCGCTTGTTCTAAATTTTCCCGTGTCATTTACAATATTCTCCTATCCTTTCTTTTAAGCTGTGGCGCTTTGAGGGCATTTTTCCCCTTTCTCCGCGTCTATACTTATCAGCCGAAACTTGCAAATTAATAACTTACAGTTTATTCGTGTTGCCGTTTTCGTTCCTCGATATCTTGGGTAGAAACCATACTGTTAACTTTTTGTATATCTGCCATCACTAATATTGCCCCTTCTATCCCGATGCCAATCAGGGGAGTGCAAGCCACATAACATTTTATTTGCCTGCCCCGACGATTCATGGCATTTAGAATTATTTCTGAAAACTGCCTCCTCCCGGAGATAGAATCGCGGATAATTACTCGCAATTGCTCTACAGGCAAACCAATGTCTAAGCTAAACAGAGACTTACCGAACACTTCCTCACTCCGCAAACCCCACATATCCTCTAACATGTAATTCCAAATTAAGATATCGAATTTGGTGTCAATCACCACCACTCCGGTTTGTATACTCTTGAGGATGGAGATGAAGAAAACATTTGTGCGGTTGAGTTCTGTAGTGCGCTGGCTCAGTTCAATATTAATTGTTTGTAATTCTTCATTAGTTGATTGAAGTTCTTCGTTCATTGTCTCCAATTCTTCATTAGTTGATTGGAGTTCTTCGTTGGTAGTTTCTAATTCTTCATTAGTTGATTGTAGTTCTTCATTTGTGGTTTCTAATTCTTCATTACTTGATTGCAGTTCTTCATTTGTGGTTTCTAAATATTGTCTGTATTGTTGCAGTTCTTCTTGCAACTTAATGTAACGAGTAACATCATGAAAAGAAATGCTCACACTGAGTGCTTTGCTACCGTCGTCGAGCAAAGGTACAACTTGCACATCCAGATATTGTATTTGTGTGGGCAAATTGCGCTCCACATTTGTCAGGGTAATCGAGTGGCGTTCAGAATAAGCGCGTTCAATGAGCGATCGCAATTCTATCGGTCGATAAGAAAGTTCCAAATCCTGGAAAGGACGAGTTAAATCTTTAAGTGACAGACCAAACATAGTCCGAGCCTGTTCATTGACTAACACCAAATTGCCATTGATGTCAATGACTACTTGGGCAATTGGCGCACTATCAAAAGCTAGTTCTCGCAGGCGGATGTGGCGAAAACGATTGTTAGCCTCTTCATCTTTGACTTGTGCCTGAACCAAAAGGCGATCGCGTATACTTGCCGATGACACCTTCGTAAATATCCGATGCTTCAAATCTAAAGGATTGAATAAATTTGAATGAGTTAATAGCATTTCTGCTTTACCCAAAAACAGATAGCCTGTATCATTTAAGGCAAAATGAAAGCGAGCAAGAACTCGTGTCTGCGCCTCAGCATTAAAATACATTAGCGAGTTGCGACACACCAACAAATCTATGCGGGAAATCGGTGCATCTTGCAGCAAGTCATGGCGACCGAAAATCACTCCTCGTCGCAAATCGTGGCGGAAGATATAGCCGTTAAGCGTAGGCTCAAAGTATTTGGCAATGAGTTCAGGCGGAAGCGCCTGGACATCTTTTGCTGAATACGTAGCCTGGCGAGCTTGACTGAGCGCCTCTTCATCTACATCTGTAGCGTAAATTTTCACCCGCTGGCGAAATTGCTCTACTCCCAAATTTTCAGCCATGACCATTGCTAAAGTATAAGCTTCTTCACCAGAGGCACAGGCAGCACTCCAAATCCGGATCGGTTCGCTATCTGATTTACTTCTAATTATGTTGGGCAAAACTTGCTCTTGCAGGAATTCCCAGACCGAGGCATCCCGAAAAAAGGCAGTAACATTGATCAAGATAGTGTTAAACAGAAAATTGAATTCCTCTGGGTACACTTCCAGATAATCCATGTAATCGCTAAAGCCTTCTAGTCCCAATAACTGCATCCGCTTTTGTACCCGACGCATCAAAGTCGAGCGCTTATAACCTGTAAAATCAAAGCCCCGGCTTTGTCTGAGAT
>CAXTNZ010000128.1:0-19035 GCA_964245695.1 uncultured bacterium
GTGGAGATATACTCAAAACAGGAGAAACTACATAATTTAGAGATGTTATATCGAACATTTCTACAATCGACTTATAAAGAATGGCTAAGCAAAACTCCCCTCATCGGCGGAACCTGTGGTTTGAACGCTTAATGGCAATTACTGCCACAGTAAATTTATGCGCTTGTTTGTTTGATTTGAGTTATATTCCTTCACGGGATTTCTACTGGCGAAAACTTCCGGAAATCACTAAAGTTTACGACCGAATTAAAGGTATTGAACCTCATCGAGAAACGGAAAGCTATTTGGCAAGTGTAAGGTTACTAGAAGAACAAGTAAGCCAAACAGGGTTACAATCGCGTGACAGTGCAACCCAGCTAGAAGAACTACGCCGCCTTAGCAGTGAGATGATTGATGGGAATCCGTTTGCAGCAGTGGGGAAGAGTGGGACTCTGGAAAAAATCAAAAACCGAATGCGCGATCGCCTCAATCAAAAATCTGCAAAACAAGCCTTTGCCATTTTTTGGAGTCAAGCTTATTTATCTCAAAATGGCTGGAACCAAGAAATTAATTTTTTTAACAATAAAATTCGCCCTTTAATTGCCACCAACTACTACCGCAAAATTGGAGAAAATGGGGAATTTATTGATGATTTCTGGCAGATTGACTTACCCTTTGTCACTTTATTTGCTTTAGAATTGTTGGCGCGTACCTTCTTCATCAAACGCCGCCATCCTGGATTTAGCTGGTTAGATGCAGTTTTGTGGCGCTGGTACGATTTGTTTTTGCTGCTTCCTTTTTGGCGATGGTTGCGAATCATACCCGTACTAGTTCGCCTCGATAAAGCGCAATTACTGAATTTGCAACCAGTACGAAAGCAAATTAATCAAGGAGTTGTCGCAAATTTTGCTGAAGAACTCACAGAAATTGTCGTAGTTAGACTAATTAACCAGATCCAAGGATCAATAAAACAGGGAGAGTTTACGCGTTGGCTATTGCAAAAAGAAAACTTGCGCCCTTATATAGATATCAATAATGTCAATGAAGTGGAAGCGATGGCGGGTATTTTCGTGCAGGCGATCGTTTACCAAGTGCTACCAAAAATCCAACCAGAGATAGTTGCCATATTGCGCCACAACATTGACAACGCCTTCAATCAATCCCCCATCTATCGCAGCCTGCAAAACTTCCCTGGCGTTGGACAGATGCAAACCCAACTTGGCGAACAACTGGCTACCCAAATCGCAACTAACCTTTACAACGCCTTAGTCACCGCCGTCGAAGATCCAGTGGGGGCAAAACTTTCCAGTCAACTACTGGAACGCTTTAGCGAAGCTATGGGAGCAGAAATGCAAAAAAAACATGTACTTTCAGAAATTCAAAGCTTAGTTTTTGACTTTTTGGAGGAAATCAAGATCAATTACGTCCAACGCTTGTCCCGCGAGGATATACAGCAAATTATCCAGCAAACCAGGCAGTTGCGATCGCAAGCGTCAGTTCCCACAGTGGTGTATCAAGGCTCTGCTCGGCTTGAAAGTAGAAATAAGGCGAGTGGGGAGTAGGGGATGAGGGGGATGAGGCGACAAGCAGACTCTTGAGACAAAGGGGAATCTTGACCATTGACCATTAACTAATGACCATTGACCATTGACTATTATTAATTTGTCACTTCTCCCCTCAAAGGAAATGCGCTAAACTCAAATATAGGTCGAACCATATTTGGTTCGTCACAATACTTCTTGGAAGATATCCTTATCGCAGGAAGTGGGTCAATGCCCACTTTTTTTATTGAATTATTGCATGACTCATCCCTTAGTCCCACAAATTATTGATTTGGCGACACCAGTGGCAGAAGAACTGGGATTGGAAGTCGTTGGAGTAGTTTTTCACACTAACCAACGTCCGCCAGTGTTGCGGGTAGACATCCGCAATCAACAGCAGGACACTGGATTGGATGATTGTGAGCGGATGAGCCGTGCTTTAGAAGCCTCTTTGGATGCGACGGAGATTATTCCAGATACTTATGTTTTAGAAGTTTCAAGTCCTGGTATTTCGCGGCAACTGACAACCGATAGGGAATTTATTTCTTTCAAAGGATTTCCTGTAATTGTCTCCACTTCCCCACCCTACGACGGACAGCAAGAGTGGATGGGTCAGTTGATTCGCAGGGATGAGGTATCAGTTTACTTAAACCAAAAAGGTCGTGTAGTCGAGATTCCTCGCACTCTCATTACCAGGGTGCAGATGGATGAGCGGCGATAAGAGTTAAGACTTAGGGAGTTAAGAGTTAATTTTTAAGTTAAGAATTATGAGTTTTGAATTTTAAGTTTAAAACTCATAATTCTTAACTATGCTGGGTATCTGCATAATACTTAAAGGAGATAAATCTATGTCTATAGTTAAGTTGACCGGATTAAAAGATTTAATTGAAAGTATAAGTCGCGACCGTAATTTACCTCGTCTTGCAGTTCAATCAGCTATCAGAGAAGCACTATTAAAAGGTTACGAACGTTATCGTCGTGCCCAAAATTTGGAGCGAAAACAATTCGATGAAGATTACTTTGATAATTTTGAAGTAGAACTCGATATTGACGAAGAAGGATTTCGCGTCCTTTCTACCAAAAGCATTGTTGAAGAAGTAAGCAACTCCGACCATCAAATTTCCCTAAAAGAAGTTCAAGAAGTAGCTACCGAAGCGCAATTGGGTGACTCAGTTGTGCTGGATGTTACCCCAGATCAAGGGGAATTTGGTCGCATGGCGGCGATGCAAACCAAGCAGGTACTGGCGCAAAAACTACGAGATCAGCAGCGCCAGATGGTGCAAGAAGAGTTTCAAGACTTAGAAGGAACTGTGCTGCAAGCAAGAGTGCTGCGGTTTGAAAGGCAGTCGGTGATCATGGCAGTTATCAGTGGCTTTGGTCAGCCAGAGGTAGAAGCCGAATTACCGAAGCGGGAACAATTGCCCAACGATAATTATCGGGCAAATGCCACGTTTAAGGTTTATCTCAAAAAAGTTTCCCAAGGACAGCAACGAGGACCGCAGTTACTGGTTTCTAGGGCGGATGCTGGTTTAGTGGTATATTTGTTTGCCAACGAAGTACCGGAAATTGAGGATGAAGTTGTGCGGATTGTTGCTGTAGCCAGAGAGGCTAATCCTCCTTCGCGTTACGTAGGTCCGCGAACTAAAATTGCTGTTGACACCCTAGATCGCGATGTAGATCCAGTTGGCGCTTGTATTGGTGCGCGGGGATCGCGAATTCAAGTGGTAGTCAACGAATTACGTGGTGAAAAAATAGATGTGATTCGTTGGTCACCAGACCCCGCAACTTACATTGCCAACGGCTTGAGTCCGGCACGCGTGGATGAAGTGCGCCTCATGGATCCGGAAACTCGCCAAACGCACGTCTTAGTGGCTGAAGACCAACTAAGTTTAGCTATTGGTAAAGAAGGACAAAACGTCCGTTTAGCTGCTCGTCTTACTGGTTGGAAAATTGACATCAAAGACAAAGCTAAGTATGACTACGCAGGAGAAGATGCCAAATTTGCCGCCGCAAGAGCAAAATATCAACAAAATGAAGATGAAGATGATACGGATTTTGACGAACTAGAGGAACTAGAAGATGAAAATCAGGAGGATGTAGAATATGAACTAGAAGATGAAACTTTTGATACCAAAGATGAGGAGTAATACCAGGCGCGTTTAAATATCTCATTAACCACTGGAGTTTTTGACTCTCGACCAATGACAAGTCAAGTTACTTTAATCAGTAGTGAACTACTAATCTCCAAGATGATGATTGCAAAAGTAACTTGGTATAAGTAAATATTGGTAATAACCAATTTTAAAAAAATACAACCAGTGATATGACCCGATACAAAACCGATGAAACCGAATTATCGGCGTTGCATAAGCTGCCGTCAAGTCAAATTAAAAGAGGAGTTTTTGCGGATTGTCCGCGTCTTTCCATCTAGACAGGTACAATTAAATGAGGGCATGGGGCGTTCAGCCTATATTTGTCCGCAAGCGAGCTGCCTTTCTGCGGCTCAGAAAAAAAATAGACTAGGGCGATCGCTACATGCATCAGTGCCAGAAACACTGTATGAAACACTGTGGCAACGATTAGCCCAAAGCCATAGCGATTAATCTTTATGGCGGTAATCACCAAAAAATTGTGCTTATAGCCGTACTAGTACGCTATCATCACATTCTCTGCGATCGCTATGGTTAATGCCAAAATAGTAAATAGGTGTAGGCAGCGCAGAAGCATCTCTTCAACTTGATTGCAGAGAGGCTCAGCAAGACTCCCAAAAAGTTTACGCTCCCAAAGTGTTGTGGAAGACTCAGAATCAGCAAAACAAGAAAAAACAACATGGCAACCTGGTAGCGCAAGGGCGCAGTTCGGTGTCAACCATCGTTTCTGGTGGGGATGCCAGCAATAAACCGAAACATCTCTCTTTCCTGATTGGAGGCACCGGCAAAATAACCAAGGGCAACCTAAACACAGTAATCAAAGGATGGAGATGTCACGCTCTCAGGCAGCCATCCGCTAAAACTGTACTCTTATAGGGGAAGAGTGGATGAACAACGGCAAAGTTAGAATCTACGAATTATCAAAGGAATTGAATTTGGATAACAAAGAGCTATTAGCAATTTGCGACCAGCTCAATATTGCGGTCAAAAGTCATAGCAGCACGATTTCAGAAACAGAGGCAGAAAACATCCGGACAGCGGCGGAAAAACTCGCAGCTACGAATGTGACGCCAAAAAAGGAACTAACAACCAGCCATAAACCAAATTCACCGCCAACTGGTGGACGTAACCGACCTGCTGCACCTCACAAACAACAAATTTTGGAAATTCGTAAACCCAAAATATTGAGAAATACTACCTCCAACGCCCCAGAGGCGTCAGTTGCTACAAATACCGAAGTTGCTTCTTCTGAGGTTAATCCTCTTTCACCCCCACGACCCTTCGCTACACCAGTCTCATCAATGAAGCCGACGGCACCAACAAGACCAGTACCCCGGAATCAGTCGGAGACGGCACAACAACTTCCTGTCACCGAAGCGGATCAAAAACTAAATCAAAGTCCGGCATCAGAAAAAGCGGATCAAACGCTCAATCAAAGTCCGGCACAAGAAAAAATAGTAGCCGCAGAAAAACAGGAAAAAATAGTTGCTCCCAGACCGAAACCAGAAAAACCGCAAAGACCGCAACTGGTAGCCCCACCAGCAAGACCAGTTGCGGAAGCAAATACATTAGAGATTCAGCCTCCTGAGACGACAGAAGTTATTGAGGCGCGATCGCCAATTCAGACAGAAAAACCGGTCCTCAAGCGCGATCGCGAACAAGTAAAACCCAAGGTCGCTAGGCAAACAGACCAGCCAGCACCAGATGCACCCCGTCCAGCAGGGCGACCCACTCCGTCGCCAGCTAGACCCGAGCCGAGAGGTAATAGACCATCTGGTCCAACACCGGGAGGAGATGCACCACGACCCAGCAGACCAGTACGTCCAAGTGAGAAACCAGTCGCACCCTCACCAGTGGCAACTCCACCAAGAGGGCTGGCGGGCGTATCCGCAAAACAAGACGGGCTAGATGACGATCCCGTAGCACCCGATCTGCTCGACCTCAAACGCCCCACACCACCTCGCCTACTCAAAAATGGCAAAAAGTGGCAGGAAGAGGAAATTATTGACGAAGTTAAAGAAAAAGCAGGCAAGGGAGTCACCAAAGGCAAGCGCGTTAAGCCGATCCTGGATGATGAATTTGAAGAAGACTTGCTGGATGATGAAGATCCAGATTCACCAGCCACCGTTCAGGTCAGCCTTTCGATCGCTCGTCCTCCCAAACCCAAGGCAAGCCGACCTTCCTCACCTACAATAGCTGCACCAACCAGCATCCCAACTGCTAGAGGTAGTAAAAAATCCCATAGCCGCGATCGCGATCGCGATCAAAAAGGCGGACGCCAGCAAGAGCAAAAGCGCGAACGTCCAGAAAAACTGGTAGTAACCGGTCCAATGACCGTGCAAGAACTCGCTGAAGCTTTAGCAGTTGCCGATACAGAGATTGTGAAAATCCTGTTCATGAAAGGCATGGCGGTAAGTATTACCCAAAACCTGGATATTCCCACCATTACCCTGATCGCAACCGAGCTAGAAATAGAAGTCGAAACCGCCGAACTAGAATCCGAGGCAATTAAAGTCACGGAAATGATCGAAGCGGGAGACTTGGAAAACCTCGTGCGCCGTCCGCCAGTCGTGACAATTATGGGTCACGTAGACCACGGCAAAACTACTCTACTCGACTCGATTCGCAAAACCAAAGTGGCTGCGGGCGAAGCTGGTGGTATTACCCAACACATCGGGGCTTACCACGTCGATGTTGAACATGAAGGCAAGATGCAGCAAATCGTCTTCCTCGACACTCCCGGTCACGAAGCTTTTACAGCTATGCGGGCGCGGGGAGCGCGGGTGACAGACATTGCTGTGTTGGTTGTAGCAGCAGATGATGGCGTTCGTCCCCAAACCATTGAAGCTATTAGACATGCCCAAGCCGCTGAAGTGCCAATTGTCGTAGCAATTAACAAAATTGACAAAGAAGGGGCACAGCCAGAGCGGGTGAAACAAGAACTCACCCAGTATGGTTTGACGGCAGAAGATTGGGGCGGTGACACAATCATGGTTCCCGTCAGCGCCATTAAGGGCGAAAACTTGGATACGCTCTTAGAAATGATTTTGATTGTCGATGAGGTAGGCGAACTTTCTGCAAATCCAAATCGTACTGCTAAAGGAACGGTGATTGAAGCTCATCTGGATAAAGCAAAAGGCGCAGTTGCTACTTTGTTAATTCAGAATGGTACTCTCCACGTCGGCGATATGCTCGTAGCTGGATCAGCCTTTGGTAAAGTTAGGGCAATGGTTGATGACAGAGGAGCTAGAGTCGAAGCTGCAAGCCCAAGTTTTGCCGTCGAGGTGTTGGGTTTAAGTGATGTGCCAGCAGCAGGCGACGAATTCGAGGTTTTCGAGAACGAAAAACAAGCGCGCTCGCTCGCCTCAGACCGGGCAGACAAACAACGCGCCTCCCGTCTATTACAGGGACGCGTCACCCTGACAACCCTCTCCGCTCAGGCACAAGAAGGCGAGTTGAAAGAACTCAACTTGATTCTGAAGGGAGACGTACAAGGTTCTGTAGAAGCCATTGTGGGATCACTTAAACAAATCCCGCAAAACGAAGTGCAAATTCGCATGTTATTGGCTACTGCTGGGGAAATCACCGAGACAGATATCGACTTGGCTGCCGCCAGTAACGCCGTAATTATTGGCTTCAATACTACCTACGCTAGTGGTGCCAGACAAGCCGCCGATGAAGCTGGTGTGGATGTAAGAGAATACAACATCATCTACAAACTTCTAGAAGACATCCAGGCAGCCCTGGAAGGTCTATTAGAGCCAGAATTGGTGGAAGAACACCTGGGGATCACCGAAGTGCGTGCCGTCTTCCCAGTGGGACGGGGTGCGGTTGCTGGTTGCTACGTGCAATCTGGCAAGCTGGTTCGCAACTGCAAAATCAGGGTGCGTCGTAATAACAAAGTCATCTATGAAGGTGTCCTTGACTCCCTCAAACGGATGAAAGATGACGCTAAGGAAGTGAATGCTGGCTATGAATGCGGTATCGGCGTTGATAAATTCAACGACTGGGCTGAAAATGACAGCATCGAATCCTACCAAATGGTGACTAAACGCCGGACTCTGACTTCGACAAGATAAGGAGAGGGGGAAAGTGGGAAAATAAAGGAATAATTTTGAATTGTTCCTTCCCCCCTCCTCTTCCACTATGTCCTCATTCCGCTCTGAACCTATTTTGTGGATTCACGTCGCTGGATTGGCAACCCTGCCAATTTTTTTGGTACTGTGCTTGTTGTTTTTGGCAGTGGGCGATCGCCATTTGCCAATGTGGTTAGAGTTATTTATAGTTGCGGCAATTGGCGTTCTACCGCTCTTGTGGATGCAGTTGCGCCGTCCTTTTTATATATTTGCCCTTCTGGGAGTAGCGCTAAAGCCAGAAACTCTCAGCGAACCCCAGCGCAAGATTCTTTGTTTAATTAATACAAAATTAAATCGCCTGCTAGCAGTTTTAGGTGCAGTATTATCAGTTTTGATACTGTGGAAACTTTACCAAGCCGCTCCACTGGTAGCAAAGCTTACTCAGTTTTTACCTCAATGGCGCGGATTAGCATTGCTTTTTGCCGGATTATTCTTTTTAGCAAGTAATTTATTTTTGCAAATTCCCCTGAGTGTTGTACGAGTTTTGGTGATAAAAGAAACAGAATTTGCTGCCCTAGAACCATTATCTTTAGAGAAGATTAAGCAGGATTTTACGATTTTAGGGGTGCGGGTTAATCAAATCTTGCCCCAGTTGACTGGCAAAGTTAAAACTGAGGAATGAGTAATTATGGCTCGAATTCAAACTTCTACCGATCCGGAAATTTGGGATAGTCTTATATACGCGATCGCCGCTAGTTCCGGTTTCCAACGCTGGCAACTAGAACATGAAGCTCAATTACAAGGGCTTCGCCTTGAGCAACAAGTACAGCGCTATTTGCGGGAAACTTTAGAAACTTTAGCTTACTAAATAGCTAAGTATAAATTCGGATGAAAAAATCATCCCAATGGCTAATTGCTAATATTACCAAAGCAATTGGCTATTTGCCATGAGCATAACTCCAATTTGATTTTATTACCGAATAATTACTTAAAAACCGAGAATATCTTGTAGATTGCCTTGCAAGCGACGCAGTTGACGGTAGGCATTCTCTAGATGATCGCCTTCAACTTCCACTTCAGCTGTGGGATAATTTTCGATTACTTCTATAAGCGATATTTGCCTATCTTTACTAGCAGAAATTACCAAAGCAGCGCGCAAAGCTTGTCTGTCTGCTTTACCAGAAGGCATGTGAATAACTTGAGTGAGTTGATCCAATATAACGTTCCCAATCCGGCTATTGAGTACCTTATCTAAAATCACCGAGTTCACCTTCACTGGTTCTGTCAAATACTGACGAATAGCTTTCGGGTTTTGTCGTGCCAAAGCTAAATTGACTCTTAGCGAACTTGAAAGATTGCCTGTTTGGGCAAAGTTGGATAACTCCTGCACCGAAAGTGATTCCCTGAAGATGCGGTACTTCAGCACCACTCGTTGGGCAGCAAAAGCAGGAACGCTCCCAAGTAAAAGACAACTACTGACTAATAAAACTATCGCACGACGCAGTGATATAAAAAAATAGCACATTTCCCCTCATTTTCCGAAGGTTTGCTTTGCTTTCGACGATGTTCCAGCAGAATTAGTTGCGGCATTTCCCTCAAGTAACAAATAAAAACAATCTCCTGCGTGCCTCTTTTTGAAAAAATCTTAAATTATAAGCCTTTCAGCTAATATACTTAAGTATTAAGATAAAGCTAAAAGTTTAAAAAAATACAAATAAATCTAATAAAAGCCTAAAAACACCACTTTAAGAGGATTTTACGTCTGATTTAGACTCACCTTGACAGTTTGAAAAGTGTAACATTCAATCATATAAGCGCCATTTTTTCTTCAAGAATTTGGCTGATAAGGTGCTGTTATTCCGGTATAGTTTGGCATGGGTTTTACAGCTACATGGCTGCTCTTGACACCTCGTTCAACTTACCTTAAATCAGCACACCACAGATACAAATAAGATGAAACGTAAGGGTTTTCACAATCCTCAATCAAAAATTCCCCTTCTTTCTAGCAGTCACCTCAGATATACTCTACCTATGCGAGCAGGACTAAGCGCCTTAATACTTGTTTCTGCTGGGTCAATGCTACTGCCAGGTCAAGTAAATGCTGGTGCCACCCTGAAAGAAGGTTTTGCCCCAACTGTAACCGCGCAAGTTCCCGCCGCAACTGCAACAATAATTTACGTTAACCCAGCCAGTGGTGCCGACAGCGCTGGTGCTGGTAGTTCCCAAGCAACGCCCTATAAAACCATCACCTTCGCCCTTAGCCAAGCCCAACCAGGTGCAGTCATTCAACTCGCTGGTGGTACTTATAACAGTGAAAGTGGCGAAAAATTCCCACTCTATGTCAAACAAGGTGTGACACTGCGCGGTGATGAAGCCAGCAAAGGTCAAGCGATATTAATTACAGGTGGCGATTTCTTCGTCAGCCCTACTTTTGCCCGTCAGAACATTACAATTCGCGCTGACAAAGATACGACTATCACTGGCGTTACTGTCACCAACCCCAATCAACGCGGTAGTGGTGTCTGGGTTGAATCGACTAATCCCACAATCACAAACAGTACATTTGTTAACAGTATAAGAGAGGGCGTTTTCGTCACAGGTACAGGTAGTCCCAAAATTGAAAATAACGTCTTTACACAGAACAAGGGCAACGGCGTTTCCGTGGCTAAATCTGCCACAGGCGAAATTCGTAATAACTTGTTTCAGTCAACTGGTTATGGAATTGCGGTTAGCGATTTGGCAGCTCCTTTAATTACCGATAACCAGATTATGCAAAATAATGCTGGAGTTGTTATCAACGGTAGCTCCAAACCCGTGCTGCGTAACAACGTAATTCAGGACAATCGAGATTATGGGTTAGTAGTGATTCAGAGAGCTTTACCAGACTTGGGAACTCAGGAAAGTCCTGGTAAAAACCTGATTCGCAACAACGGTAGCAAAGACCCGAAAAAGAAGCTCTTTGACGTACTTAACGCGACTGCTGAAAATACAATAGTCGCTGTTGGTAATGATATTGACCCTACCCGGATTTCTGGCAAGGTAGATTTTGTCGCCGCCAAGGTTGAACCACCAACTGGTGGTGGTCAAACTGCCTTCAAAGATGTGCCAGAGGGTTATTGGGCAAAAGGCTACATTCAAGCCCTAGCCTCCCAAAATATTATTGCTGGCTTCCCCGATGGCAGTTTTAAACCGAATGAACCTGTAACACGCGCTCAATTTGCCACCATTGTCACCAAAGCCTTGTCACCAGCAGCCAAACGCCAAGGCATTCAATTTAAGGATATTCAAAGCAATTTCTGGGCATATGCAGCAATTCAATCTGCTTACCAGAGTCAATATGTTTCTGGCTATCCCGACGGTACTTTTAAACCTCAGCAGCCAATTCCCAGAGTGCAGGCGTTAGTCTCCTTAGCCAATGGTCTGGGTTTAAGTACTGACAATCCGAATTCCCTGACTTTTTACACTGATGCTGCCCAGATTCCCCAATATGCAACGGGTTCTGTTGCGGCGGCAACTCTACGGCAACTGGTAATCAATTATCCTACCGTTAAGCAACTCAATCCAAATCGTGAGGCAACTAGGGCAGAAGTTGCTGCTTTTGTTTATCAGGCGCTAGTTAATGCCGGACGCGCCCAAGCAATTCCCTCACCCTATTTGGTACAAGCTCGTTAATTTGAAGATAAGGGAAGTGGGGGAACTAGTTTCTCCCCCTACCCCCTCGGATATGAGTTGTATTGTGATTAACGTATAGGTTTTTTAAGGGTTTGGGAACAATTCCCTAGTTGCTTGTATTCATACAGCCAATTTGGAAAAATAAAAGTGCCAAGACTTAGAAATTGTCAAGTCTTGGCACTTTTATTTTAATATTATGAGTTTTTTAACTTCGGGGTCTTTAAATTTAGTTGACCCCATTGAAATTTGTTGACTTATATTCAGGGTCTTTATATTGGCTGACCCCGTTTGAACTATTCTTAGTTTCGCAGAAAATCTAAAATTTTCAGCTTTCCTAATAATTTCTTAATTTTTTCTGTATATATGTCCCTGATTATATATTTATGTTAAGTTTGTTAACTAAATTAGACCTGTTACCAGATATAAAAGGTAAAGCAAGCAAAAAGAAAGAATTTCTCCTTTAAGAAGCTTATGCTTTTAATCATTTATGGGCGTTTTTGCCGACGTTGCTCCCAGCGCCAAAGGAATACCATCAAGGCAAGGACTCCTACCTGAAGTGCCAAGTTAGGCAAAGCAGTGTCAACATCCCGTCCAGCAAGCAGTTGGGAAAAAAAGACAACTGCGCCGATAAACGCGGAAGCTCCGCAACCAATATAGATAAATTGCCGCAAGCCGCTATAGGGGGCTGCCATTTCTGCTTTTAGACGGGCGTATTGTTCTGGGTTAACGCGATTTTTGGGATTTTCTTGTACCATGACCTTATTAGTGCTATAATGGGAAATGGCTTTTGCCGATGTGGCTCAGTGGTAGAGCACTCGATTCGTAATCGAGCGGTCGCGGGTTCAAATCCCGCCATCGGCTTTGATGAAAGTATTGCTGAGTCTAGTTTTTAACTATTGAACAATACTTTTAAAGTCTGACATAAATACAGCTTGTATAAGTATTTTTTCTGTTCGCATTTTTGGGAGCGCTCAACAGCGAATGCGGGTGGGACTATACGAAAAAGAGCCGCGCGAAGGTAAGCTTTAAGGATGAGAGCGATCGCCTTTACGTAAAAAAGCGATAATTTGAATATTTGCCTGGGGAAAAGTAAACTGATCCAGTTCATCCAAACTCACCCAGCGAATTTCATCGCACTCCAATGGTTGGGGAACACCTGTAAGATGGCGGCAGTGATGCACTGTGAGAGTAACGCGCAAGTGGGTATAAGTGTGATCAATGGTGATCAGATGCTCTCCCACTTCAATAAGTATTCCCAGTTCTTCATAAATTTCCCGTTTAATACACTCTTCGACGGTTTCACTTTTCTCGATTTTGCCTCCAGGAAATTCCCACAAACCACCCATTACTCCTTCGGGACGACGGCGATCAATTAAAATTTGCCCTTGGTCGTTCCAAATTACGGCAACACCGATTATTTTATGGGGCGGTGGAGAAATAATTTCACTCATAATTTGTGGTTAGTAGTTGGGGTTTTGTTCGTGGTTGATTGTTGATGGTTGTTTGAAAGGAACAACTACTTTCTTCCCGCTCAAAGAATACCTAATTTAACGAACCGCCTTCTCAATCACGGAGACGCTACGCGTTCCGCGCATCGTCTCGCTCCAGAAGACGCACTCGTACACAAAGGAAGAAAAAAAGAGGTCTTGTATTTGAGTCAACTGAGAACCGCTATAATAACAAAACTCGGCAGACATGAACTCAGTCTGCCGAGTTTGTATTTTATTACGAATTGTAAACTGCTTTGAGTTTGTTCACGCGCCTGTATTAGAGGCTGAGTTCATCTAATAAATTTAAATTTGGTTTGGGATTTTGGATTAGATAACACCAGTTGAACTCACCGCTCCCCTCTGGAGATTAGAAACAAAGGGGAGGTGGTAAGAATTTCCCACCAGAGCGATTTTTGATTTGTGTCGCCGTAACTGTAGCGACGCATAAACCCAACAACATCGAATCTCAAAGGAAGTTCCCAATCATTATTCAGTTTCGATGTTATTATTTTCAGTTCCTTGCAATGCTACTTCAAAGTTCATTCTTTGTTCAGCGTTACGCAAGAAATAACCACTAATCATGGCGGAGGCGAGAAGCCGACCCAAACTTTCCCGGCTGGTAGTGATGGTCACATTAAAGTTTTCTGCTGGCAGATTCCCCAACAGCCCGACAATATTGCGCTCCATCACTTGAAGGACTTCAGGAGAATTGGGTTTGGAAAGCTGAGTAATTGTATCTGGAGTCAAGGATTTAACGTATTGCCACAGCAAGTCGCTAGTTTCTGGCTCACTATTAAAAAATTCTGAGACTCGATTGGATGGGTTACTCACGTTTTAGCTCCTTTTCTACCACAGCTACCTGTGGGAGATTGTGAATTGAATAGTAAAAGCCTGTATTTTATTTTACTAAGCAGTCTGTTGTCTATTCCTATTAACTAATGTAACAAGCTAGTTCTCATCTGGGAGTCGGTGTAACCGTACCAAAAGCAGCGTAGTTTCTCGCCTGATTGGTTAATAGTCCAAAGTCAAAAGTCTACAGTCTATTGACCATTGACTAATGACTAATGACTATTGACCATTGACCATTGACTAACTTGCCAAATATTCATCCATGTTTGCTTTAGACTTGCGAAGTTTGGTTAGAGCCTCGCGTTCGATTTGCCTTACTCGTTCGCGGCTGATGTTCAAAAGTTCACCTATTCTTGCAAGTGTAAGAGCTTGCCCATCCATTAATCCAAAGCGTAGCTTGAGAACTTCCTTCTGTTGCGGGGTGAGATCTGCCATGAGGCGATCTAAGTCATAAGATAAGGAAGATTGCATGACAAAATCTTCTGGAGTAAGTCCTGGATCTTCCAACATTTCACCGAGTTCGGTATCGTAGTTATCTCCTAACCGCAAATCAAGTGATAGGGGCAGACGCGCCTTTTCTAGGTACTCTCGCACTTGCTTCGGGGTCAATTCTAATTCTTGTGCTAGCTCAGCAGCTGATGGGGCGCGTCCTAGTCTTTGAGACAAATGGCGCTGTGCTTTTTTAATTTTATTTAGTTTTTCGGTAATGTGGATCGGTAGCCGGATGGTGCGAGCTTTCTCGGCTATTGCACGAGTGATGGCTTGGCGAATCCACCAATAGGCATAGGTGGAAAACCTGTAGCCTTTGGTGGGGTCAAATTTTTCCACGCCCCGCTGCATCCCAATGCTACCTTCTTGGATCAAATCTAGTAAATCGACGTTGCGCTTGATGTACTTTTTGGCAACGGACACCACTAGTCGCAAATTGGCTTCTACCATCTTGCGCTTGGCTATTTCACCGTCAGCGATCACTTCGTTCAACTCTGCTAGTTCTAGCTTTGTTGCTTTTGCCCACTCTTCTAAGGTCGGTTCATGACCTAACTGCATAGTAAGCGACTCCCTCACGTCGTGCAAAGCAGTTGCACGTTGCACCTGTTTGCCATAATGTATCTCCTCCTCGTGGCTTAAGAGTGGCACGCGGCCAATCTCACGCAGGTAAGTCCGCACTAGGTCTGTGGCTGTCTGAGCGGTCTTCATGGCGCTACTCTTTGGTAATGGTGGGCTTTACGGTAGGGTGTTTAAATGATAGATGCATGGAAAGTGGGCACTTCCCAGTCTGACTGGGTAGCCATCCTGTGCTTTGTAACTTATACATACGCCTGTGAAAGGCTGCTAATAGTAATCAGATTTGGTTGTTAACTGCTTGAAATTACAGTTATTTGTCCTCACTTGCAAGTGTCTACAGTTAGATAAAAGGTAGCTAGTAAAACATATTTTCAATTTTTTAGGTATTAATAATTGTAACATTTATGAGAATATTTTGACTAGATAACATCCGGGAATTTCTTGGATGTTTGAGTTTAGGGAAAGTGAATATTTCCCTAACGGCTTTCTAGAAGCTCATTTAATAAATCTATCTACGGCAAACATAAGTCACTAAGATTTGTTAAAAAAAATTAATAATAACTAGAATATAGCGGTTCTCTTTTGCGCTCTTGTACGCGCGCAAAAGAGGCTATTCTGTGCGGTGCCCCGGAGATGGTCTACTTCACTCAACAGAGAACGGCTATAATTTTCCAGGGGTGATGGAGAGAAGTCGGATATAAAGGCTTCAGGCGTACACCGAAGAAGTTGGGGTTCGCGATCGCCTCTTTGAGATTGAGAAGAGAAGACAAAGCATCGGAACTTCATTGGAGGTGGGGAAGGTGGGAACGCTGTCAGAAAGAATTGTCCCCTAGTCCTCCAAGAAGTCCCCCACCCCTGTCACCCTTGTCTTCCCTTTAACCGCTAACTAACGACGTTGTACTCTTGGATGGGTTTGACATCCAAAGTCGTATTTTGTAGGGAACGGATGGCGGCGACGGTGGCTTTTGCGCCGGCGATGGTGGTGATGATGGGGATTTTGTAGCCTAAGGCTGTGCGGCGGATTAACCTAGCATCAGTTTGGGCTTCTTCGCCAGAAGGTGAGTTGATGATAAGTTGGATTTTCTGGTTTTTAATTGCATCTAGGACGTGAGGACGACCTTCATGGAGTTTCAAAACTAACTCAACACCTAACCCATGTTCCTGCATGACCCTGCGTGTACCAGCAGTAGCCATCACAGTAAAGCCTAAATCGATAAATTGTTTGACCACATCAACCGCAGGAGTTTTGTCGCGATCGCTCATCGACACAAACACAGTTCCTGTCAACGGTAAACGCTCACCAGCACCAATTTCTGCTTTGGCAAAGGCACGTCCAAAGTCGCTGTCAATTCCCATAACTTCGCCGGTAGAGCGCATCTCTGGTCCCAAAAGCGTATCAGTACCGGGGAATTTATTAAAGGGCAATACCGCTTCTTTCACGGCAATGTGGGATGGTATAACTTCCTCGGTGAATCCTAGTTCCTCTAAAGTTTTACCGGACATAATTAAGGATGCCAGCTTAGCAAGTTGTACACCAGTTGCTTTGGAAACAAATGGTACAGTGCGGGAGGCGCGGGGATTTGCCTCCAAAATGTAAACTTGGGGAGAATAGCCTTGAGCGCCGACAACGGCAAACTGAATATTCATCAGCCCTACTACTGATAGCGCCTGCGCCAGCTGCACCGTCCAAGTGCGAATTTGATTGAGAACCGCTGGTGATAGGGAAATCGACGGTAAAGAACAAGCGGAGTCTCCAGAGTGAATCCCCGCTTGTTCGATGTGTTCCATAATACCGCCAATTACTACCCGCCCGGTGTGGTCGGCGATCGCATCCACATCGACTTCAATCGCATTTTCTAAAAATTTATCAATTAAAATCGGATGTTCCGGTTCCACATGTACTGCAAAGCTCATGTAGCGTTCCAACTCAGCATCGGAATAAACGATTTCCATCGCTCGTCCGCCCAAAACGTAGCTAGGACGCACTACCACCGGATAGCCAATCCGTTTGGCGACAATCAGCGAATCCTCGTAAGTGCGAGCAATACCATTCGGCGGTTGGGCAATATTCAACTGTTTAAGAATCTTCTCAAACCGTTCCCGGTTTTCTGCCATGTCGATAGAATCTGGTGAAGTACCCCAAATGCGAGTACTAACCTTCGTGTCTTTCCGGTTCAAAAACTCCTGCAAGGGAACGGCGAGTTTCAAAGGCGTTTGCCCACCAAATTGCACAATCACCCCAACTGGGTTTTCGGTTTCAATTATGTTGAGGACATCTTCCTTCGTTAATGGCTCGAAGTAAAGGCGATCGCTTGTGTCATAATCTGTGGAGACTGTCTCTGGGTTGGAGTTGACCATAATCGTCTCATAACCCGCGCCCTTTAAAGCATAGGCGGCGTGACAACAACAATAGTCAAACTCAATTCCCTGTCCAATGCGGTTGGGACCACCACCCAAAATCATCACCTTGGGCTTGTCAGTTGGCATTATCTCAGTTTCGTCTTCGTAGGTGGAGTAGTGGTAAGGAGTAAACGCCTCAAACTCGGCGGCGCAGGTGTCCACTGTTTTGTAAACCGGGATAACGCCTAGTTGTTTGCGATATAGCCGAACTTCATCTTCGTTCTTTTTGGTCGCATAGGCAATCTGGCGATCGCTAAATCCCTCCTGCTTAACTGCATACATCTGCTCCTTTGTCAATTGCTGCAATGGTGTTCGCTTAAGGAATTTTTCTGTTTCCAGCAGTTGCTGCATTTTATCTAGGAACCAGGGGTCAATCCCAGTTAACTCGTAAATTTCCTCAAGAGTCATTCCTAGCTGCATAGCATGACGCACAGCAAAAATCCGCTCAGGGTTTGGTGTCCGCAAGTGGGCGCGTATTTGTTCGCCACTGGGTAGTTTTTCTTTCATGTCGCAACCCCAACCAGCGCGACCGGTTTCCAGAGAACGCAGCGCCTTTTGGAAGGATTCCTGAAAAGTCCGCCCAATTGCCATTGCTTCCCCTACAGACTTCATTTGCGTAGTCAGCACTGGTTCCGAACCAGGGAATTTTTCAAAGGCGAAGCGGGGAATTTTTGTCACTACGTAGTCGATTGTCGGCTCAAAGGAAGCCGGAGTTTTCTTGGTGATGTCGTTTTTGATTTCATCCAAGGTGTAACCGACAGCTAGCTTTGCTGCCATTTTGGCGATGGGAAAGCCTGTAGCTTTGGAAGACAAAGCGGAACTGCGGGAAACACGCGGGTTCATTTCAATGACAACTACATCCCCATCTACGGGATTGACGGCAAACTGGATATTAGAACCACCAGTTTCCACACCTATCTCGCGAATGATTTTGATTGCCATATCCCGCAGCCGCTGATATTCTTTATCAGTAAGGGTTTGGGCAGGGGCGACGGTAATCGAGTCGCCGGTGTGGATACCCATTGGATCGATGTTTTCGATTGAGCAGATAATTACGACGTTATCCGCCAAATCGCGCATGACTTCGAGTTCGTATTCTTTCCAGCCAAGTAAAGATTGATCGATGAGAATTTGGGAGACGGGGCTAGCATCTATACCCGTTTGCGCCATTTCCTCAAATTCTTCTTGGTTATAGGCGATACCGCCACCCGTACCACCCATAGTAAAGGCTGGGCGGATAATTAGGGGATAACTACCAATTCGACGGGCGATCGCTTTTGATTCTTCTAAGGTTGAGGCTGTACCGCTAGGACACACATTCACCCCGATTTTGTCCATCGCCTCGTTAAACAGTTTTCTGTCTTCGGCTTTTTCGATGGCTGGTAGTTTAGCGCCGATTAACTCAACATTGTACTTTTCTAGGGCACCACTTTTCGCCAAAGCGACAGCGATGTTGAGAGCGGTTTGTCCTCCCATCGTTGGTAGTAGAGCGTCGGGACGTTCTTTGGCGATTACTTTTTCGACCAATTCTGGTGTTAGCGGTTCAATGTACGTGCGATCGGCTGTTTCTGGGTCGGTCATGATTGTCGCTGGGTTGGAGTTTACCAGCACCACTTCATAGCCTTCTTCTCGCAACGCTTTACAAGCTTGGGTGCCAGAGTAGTCAAACTCAGAGGCTTGTCCAATCACGATCGGACCAGAGCCTAACAGTAGAATTTTCCTGAGATCATCACGGCGGGGCATAATCGTTGCTTTGCTATATGAGAATAGAAATCCTGATTATTTTAAGGTTCTTTACCCATAACTCATGTTG
>CAXTNZ010000129.1:0-18928 GCA_964245695.1 uncultured bacterium
CTTCTATCTTATTATTAATAGGATTTTGATTTGATACTAATGTTTTCAAATCTCCTGCTTCATCTCCTTTTAATAATTGAAAAGAGGGAGTTCTGAATAATAGTTTTCCGCTTGCTTCATAGGACGGCTTAATCGATATTGTAGCTACAGCACTCAGGATAACCGTCGCCGCAAATATAATGCTTGCGGTCATCCACTGCCTTTTAAACATCAATAAATAGCGCTTTAAATTTATATCAATCGATTCTCTTGATTCCATTTTAAATTTATAATTGCTGTCGTTGAGAATATTTTAAAACTAGTGAATGAACTAATGTGTTATGTTTGTGCTCAAACTAAATTCATAAGCGCCTATATCACATCCCGATCCCAATGGTCTTTTATTGCCTTGAAAATCAAGGCTAGCGCCATTCGTTGATGTGCCTGAATTAATTGTAGGACTTTTAGATTGCACGTAAAAATTTGCTTGATTAGGAATGATAGATGGATTGACAAAAAGAGGATCGACACCAATTAAATTGTGACTGCCCAAAACGGTCTTCGTATTACCCCCTGAACCGTTGGCAATGAAAGGATTGCCATTATAGGATAAATTATAGTCCCATTTATTATTGATAGAAGAGTCGTCTACAAAGGTTTTTTTAGACTTGTCTCTGGCATAAGCTATGTTATTGTAAAATAATACGTTAGAAGAGAAATATGTTGTTAACTCTCCGTTTAACGTGCCATCTAAGTTACTAGACTTCAAGTTTTTGAAAGCTGTATTGTTTCTCACGACTACATTGTCACTTAGGAAAATATGAATTCCTCTACCACCATTGTCAAAAACAATATTATTTTCAACTAAAGTCCAAGGTGTATATTTTGGCGATCGCGTGTCACCTTGGGTATGCCTGAAATCGTCGATAATAATGCCATTACCATCAGTAACTTTTCCATCGCTTCTTGACAATTTGTTCTCGTTTGAATAAGAAATATTGCCTCTGATGATATTGTGAAAGCCGGGTTTGTCATCAAAAGCTTTAGCTTGATAAATACTGATACCACTACATTGATAAGGCGATCTGAATGCGTTGTAATAAGAAACATTGCCTTCAATATATAGATAATCGGTTTCTTGTCCAGAAATTCCACCACAACCAGAGTCGTGAGTCTTATTATTAAGGATTTTTGTGTGGTGGTTTCCATTGCCGACATGAATTCCCGATCCAAGTTGAGGAGCTGTAAGCTCAAATCCATTTATTTCTATATAGTTACCCTCAACTTTAAATCCTCCTACCCAATATTCATTTCCTCTGACTAATGGTTTGTGACCGGGGAAAGCTTTAAACACAATCCATTGGGAAGGGTTCCCGGACGCTTTTACCGTGATACTTTCATCATAAATTCCATTTTTGACGTAGACAGTATCTCCAGCAGCTACTTTTTTATTTGCTTGCTGTATTGTCTTGAGTGCCAGAATTTCTGTTGTCCCAAGATTGCTATCATTTCCTTTACTTTTATCGACATAGTATATTATGCCTGACTTTTTAGTATCAGTTTTCGTTACACCTAAATCTGGCGACTCAAAATCAACCCATTCATACTTATCTTCAGGTTGATTTTTATTTGCTACAAAAGGAATCTGAGCTTTAATAACTTTGAAAGCATAAATTCCCATCGAATTGAAAAGTAAAAACATAAAAAGGCTGATTATAATAAATTTATTTTTGGACATAATTTTTACCAAATATTTATTTTATCAGCCGATATCTTGTAAAGCTTGATTGATTAGTCTTTGGGTACAAACACTCTCAATTTGAACCAGCTTGCCAGCAATTGTATGAGAAAAAAGAACACAAATCTAGGATTATGCTTAAAGTAGCGCTTCCACAAACGTTTTGGTTCCATTATCAACCTAAATAACCACTCTAAACTTATTGTTTGCATCCAGATGGGAGCCTGCTTGATGCGCCCAGAATGAAAATCAAAAGCTGCCCCTACCCCTATCATAATTGCTGGAATTTGGTCTTTATGCTCCGCAATCCAAAATTCTTGTCGGGGGCAACCAATACCTACAAAAAGAATTTGCGCTCCCGATTCCACAAGTTGGCGAGTGTAAGCAGTATCTTCCTCTGTTGTCAATTGACGAAAAGGCGGCGAAATTTGACAGACAATTTTAATGCCTGGGAATCGCTTTTCCAAAAACTGGGTGAATGCAGCTATGCTTTCCGGAGTGCCGCCATAAAGAGCAATAGGAATACCTATCTGTGCTGCTGATTGACATACATATAAGGTGAGAGTTGGCCCGTAAACTCGCGATGCGTTTGTGATGCCAAGGGCGCGTAAAGCCCATACTAAAGGCATACCGTCGGCGGTAACCAAATCAGCATTGTTAACTATCTGGGCAAATGTCGAATTGTCATAGGTTTCCATTGTCATATGTACATTGGCGGCACAAACGCATTTGCCCTCTCTTTTTTGTGCCCAAGTTACAATCCTTTCCGTTGCATCTTCATAGCTAGTAGCGTCTACACGCATACCGAGAATATAGCGATATTTTGGGGGCAAAATTTTCTCAATTTTAAATTCCATTTTGTACTATCTCCAATCTAAGAATACTAACTATTTTTATTAGCGAAATTATTGTCTCGTCTGATAACTGATGTATATAGCGTCAATAATGAAGCCATGTAATTTTTGATATCAAAGCATTCAACGGTATTGTGAGCAGCAGATCCTAGCGAAGTTCTTAACTCTTCATCTCTAATGAGGTTTTGCATTGCTTGTACTAACTGTTCCGCGTTGCCAGGTTGCACTAATAATCCATTCTGATTGTGATGAATAACTTCAGGTATACCTCCCACTGGCGTTACAATTACAGGTAAACCCCAAGCCATTGCTTCTAACATTGACATAGGCAAACCTTCGTTATAAGAAGGTAAAATAAATGCATCTGCTGTTGCCAAAAGTTTATCTCGTTGTGTTACATCCAACCAATTATAAATAGTGACTTTCTCCTCAATGCCTAATTTTTTAATTAGCTCTTTAGCACTTTCTAAATCCCCATTCCCTGCTAAAACTAAATCAGTGCGATTTCTGTCTGGTTCTGGTAACGCTGCAAATGCCCTGATTAGGTCAAATGAACCTTTATCTTGCTGAGGCAAGGTAACAACAGACTTGGCTAAATCTAGTGCGCCACCACGTTTGCCAATACGTCCCAAAAATATAAATTTTAATCGTCTATGTCCCTGACGCTGCGGAATAGATAATGGCATTTGGACGGGATTGTATAGAACTTCAATTTGGTTTTCATCTAAATGGAATTGCTTTGAATAATAATTTGCCCAACTTTTAGACAAAGCTATAAATTTAGTAGATTTACTAAATAAAATATCTATTAAGCGCTGTGTAAGAGTAGGAATACTATCATAAAATTCTTTATATGTTGCACCGTGAGCATGAAGAATAAGAGGCTGGCGGAAAGCTAAGACGAGAAATGCAATAATTGCTTTTCTAAGAGTACTGCCTCTTTCGGAAAAATGAATATGATAAAGATCAGCTTTTCTACTTAATAGGGTCCATAAAAGGGTCTGAATAGCTTTAAAAAATACTATTACATTATGTCGTGCAGAACCTTGAGCAAATGTAGCAACATGATGAATTTCTAATTCGGGAGATGCATTGGTGAGGATAAGTTTTTCAACTGATGTAATACCTCCCTTAACATCAAGACCAGCACCAAGCATTAATACTATTATGCTTGGTTTTTGATTATCAGTAGATGGCTGCATATATTCCTTATATTTCATAGTTTTTATGTACTCTTTATTTTCCAAGATATGCTTTTGAAAACGTCTAACTAGCAATTATCAAAAATGGCTTTTTCTGGCTCTGATGGTATGCCTAGCGAGAAAAATATTGCTACCTGAATTACAAAGAAAAAGTTATTTTGGATAATTAGTGTACTTTCGGTGAGATTTGCCAGTACGATGTATATTAAAAAAGCTGCTGGCCAAAAACCTTCAGATGTTTTCACCTTCCTAATATAGGCTAACGCCTTCTGAAAACTTCTAACAAAGGTAATTAGATATATTGATAAGCCTACTAATCCTAACTCAAGGCAAAGATCTAAATAACCATTATGGCTGTTTGGTGCTTTAAAAGT
This sequence comes from uncultured bacterium, assembly GCA_964245695.1. Classification (GTDB taxonomy): domain Bacteria; phylum Cyanobacteriota; class Cyanobacteriia; order Cyanobacteriales; family Nostocaceae; genus Hassallia. Next base: position 4,148 of record CAXTNZ010000129.1, read on the forward strand.
TGATGCGTACCAGATATACGCAGATGGACCATCTAAGCCTTGCCAGAATGCACCAAACCCATAGCCAAACCAAGGACGTTGCGAAATCATATCTAAGATCAATGGCCACAAATTTGTCCGCCCAGTAAGTGTTAAATCTTTCCCGAATAAAGCCGCGATCGCTGCTGCATTAGCACTTACCAATGTATATAAGATAGTACTTATTGTTGATATAGCCAATAGTGTGGGAATCATGAAGTCGTATCGCAACCTTAAAATGCGAAAGAAAAATGTTGAAAATATAATAATTATCAAATTAAGCAAGGGTGATGATGCTTTGGAAAGTATAATTAGTAATATCGATAAACCGAATCCGCCCCATAAAAGCAAAGATGTTTTTTTCGCTTTTAGAGCAAGGAGTAAAAACACAATAGCACTGGGAGCCATTATTTTACCGAGGACATTTTTATGGTTATAAATTCCTCGCCAAGCTCCGAAATGAACTCCACTCATTTTTCCGTATCTTGGCAATCCCACAGCAAACAAAAAACTCATGAATATGGTTATGCCAAATGTCCATCCCAGCAACTCCAACTGCTCTTTTAAGCTATAGCGACTGGCTAAGTAAACTGAAAACATAACTGTGCCGATAAGGGCTAGAATACGGCTTTTAGTCAAATCTGGTGAATAAGACCAAAAACTAGAAAATACAGCTAGCCCAATTAATAGCCAAATTAACTTATTGTTAGTAATTATTTTAATTACCTTTTTCCACCGTAAAACAAGTAAGCAAAAGGTAATCAGATAAAACACTAAAAATATTAACTGAATTAAAGCAAAATCAGAACTGCCTCCCGATTCATCCCCTTCACTTGCCCCTCCCGAAAGAATGACAACTAATGGACCTCCTGAATAATGGATTAAGGATATAACCGTGAATGCTTTTTCGGCAAAGAGCAGACGTTTGTTCATAAACCGATGCGGGAGGTATTTTTGACAGTGATCGCTTGGCGGTAAACTTTAACAGTTTGAGCAGCGATATTCGACCAATTCAAATCTTGCTGACAACGTTCTAGCGCCGCTGCTTGCATCTTGTCCTGCAAGCTAGAATCGCTCAAGAGCCGAATGATAGCATCAGCTAAGGCACGGACATCGCCAGGTGGTACTAGCAGTCCATCTTGTTCATGTTGAATCATCTCTTTTAAGCCGCCAATATTAGAAGCAATCACTGGCGTACCCAAAGCATAGGCGATCGCTGCTACACCACTTTGAGAGGATTCAGTATAAGGTAGGATTGTTGCCGCACTGCGCTGAAACAATCGCGCAACAGCTTCATTAGGGATAAAATTATTTAAAATTTCATAATGTTTTTTATCTTTCTCATGTATTAATTGCTCAATATTGTCTCCCCGTCCAGCAATAATCAGTTTGACTTCAGGAATGCGTTCAGCAACTAAAGGCATTGCCTCTAGCAAATATTTCAAACCCTTGTAAGGCCAAATGCGCCCAAAAAACAACAATGTATAAGGTTCGTAGGCAACTACCTGACCACCTACCCACCGCTGAAATAGAGTGCCTAGTTCCCCGTGTGGCAGCACATTAATTCGTTTTTGGGGCACACGGAATTGTTGGACGAGAACGTCTTTGAGCAAGTCAGAGTGGACAATTAACTGCTGGGAACGGTAGAAAGCAATTCTGCGAGTATATTCAGCACCTGGAATCAAATCGCGATCGCCTGGATGACGAAATATATCGTGAATAGTAGTCACCAAAGGCGGCATCTTATTCAGCAAAAGTGTCAAATCGTACCAAGGATTGTTAGTCTCTTGGACGTGCAGCAGATCCGGCTTAACCTTGCGAATGGTACGCAACAGTTCACACATAGTAAATATATTGCGCGGATCACGGATGCGAGGTGTTTTTAACCTAATTACCTGAATGCGATCATCAAGCACATCTTTGCAGATTGCTGACAGTTTTTCTGATTGAATTAGCGTTAAATCAACATATTTGGCTAAACCATTTGCCAATTGTATGCTGTATTCGTCAAAGCAAAAATGCAATAAAGCAATTTTCATCAATAGTTCTTTCTGTGCCATTATCTAAGGTATTTATTATTTATTTGGTGCATTACTGGTTTTGGTTTATCTTTGAAAAAGTTTGAAAGCTGATTTATTACCAAGCAGATAGTATTGAATCCTCCGATGAATTATTCCCGGAATTTGAAAAATGAGATGCACAAAAAAATAATAATTTCTTACCATCTCAGTCACAGCACGCGACCATTTCTTTTGCTTGATAGCATCAACAACACGCTGATAAGCTAAATTTTTCTTTAAAACATCAAGATTTCTAGACAAAGCACGAGCTAAACAAGGATTGTTATTAACAATATCTTCCTCTGCTATAAAATCTACAATTTTTTGGCAAGATTGCTCAAGATTTTTCTTCTCATTTGAGTAAACCAACGAACCTGAACGAGCCCGGTAATAATAATAGGGCTGTGGTAAAAGTAAAAATTTAGCTCCGGATACTAAGCATTTCATATCCAACCAAAAATCTTGAACTACGGTTAGTTTTTCATCATACTTAATATCATTTTCAAGTAGAAAATCACGTTTAAATATAGGCTTGGATATACCAAGATGTAAACCCCTTTTTCCATATACATCTGTTTGCACAAAATACACCGGAGGAATTTCTTTTATCTGTTTAATATTCTCACTACTTTCATTAATTAATGTACTCCAAGGAGAATCTTCACCATCTTGTATAAGATATAAGTCATCAGCAACCATATCAGCGTTTTCGGAGTCTGCCACCTCCAACAATTTTTCCAATCGTTCTGGTGCATACCAATCATCAGCATCAAGTACGGCAACCCATTTACCCTGAGCTACTTTGAGAGCGCGATTACGCGCACCACTAGCACCGAGATTTTTTTCGTTGACTAATAACTTAATTCTCTTGTCAGTAAAGTTTCTAACTACCTTTACCGTACTATCTCTAGAGTCATCATCTACTACAATCAGTTCAATATTACTCAGAGTTTGCACCAAAACTGACTCTATTGCTTTAGCAATATAATCTTCAACATTGTATGCAGGCATGATCACAGATACTTCAGGCTTCATATGTATTCTATATTAGAGATTTACTAACTTTATTTATTAGTATGTACCTTAATTGCACACATACTAAATAGATTGGGTTGGTGGCGAATGCGCGGTATTTCAACTTCAATTCAAAACATTTTGTTAGCAAATTCAATTTTTTCTAAAAAGTTTTTTTTGTATAGAATGAAATCCTCCAAATTGATTAATAGCCAGGTAAGAAATAAAAAAACCATAAGTAAGAGTTGCTAAAATCAAAGTAAATAAAAAATTTAAATTTATCTTTTTCAAAATTATAAATGTAATTAACATGAAAATGCTAATTAGCAGTGGACGACGCATAACTCGCCATAACTGCAACGAAAATAGGCGACTATATACGACATACGTAAATACGCTAAAATTAGTAAAAGTCATTACAAAACTCATCAACGCTGCACCTAGTAACTTATATTGAGAAATCAATACCACACCTGCTAATGCTCCAAGAACAGTAGTGAACACGACTTCCAAGAGATTAAATTTCTCGAAACCATTCGCTATCAGCAGATAGCTAAATGAACGCGAAAAGTTAGATGTAATAAGTGCTAGTGAAATGATATGTAGAATTACAGTCGCCTGTGCAAAACTTGGATCTTTATAGATAAATAATAGTAATTCATTTCCAAAAAATAACAATCCTATGAAAAAAGGCAAACCAATACAAAGTAGGATCTCAATAACATCTTCGGTTGACTCACGCTGCTTCTCCTTTCCTAAATATACTGCTTTTGACATAGCGGGAAAGGCTGCTAAAGTTACGCTACTAGAAATAATATAGAAGGGTTGCAGCAATTGTGACACAGCGCCATAAATACCAATTAGAATCTCACTGCCTAAGATGGAGAGGATAAGTATGTCTATCTTACCAGCGATAATTCCTATTCCTTCAATAGCAAAAAATGTCCGAGTAGCCTTGATAGTATTCCAGATAAAATCTTGCTTAATCTGCCATTTTGGTTTAACTATATTTATCAATAAAACCCATTCAATCGCTAGAATTAATGATTCTGAAAATAGTAAAATTACAGCAATATATTCAATTCCATAGTGGAGATGCATTGCCCAAAGCATTACCAATAAACGCAGGATGTAAACTGGCACGGTAGAGATAGCAATCAGGTGCATTTTCTCTTGGGCTTGGAAAATTGCCTCCGTGATGTTAGAAAGCGCAAACGGCACGATAGTCAAGCCCATAATGTAACAAATAAATGAAGTGTCAGCACTATAGTGCAGTAGGAACACCACAACAACCAGTGCTACATAACCGATAATGCTAAAAACAAACTGCAATAAAGTACCGTTTACCAAATAGACTGGCGTTATTTCTGGATCGCGGGCTAGTTCTCTCGTAAACAAAGTCTTAAAACCTTGAGAAGCAAGGTTTACAAAAATGTAGTAATAGCTTATTGCGAGTAGGTATTGCCCTAAGGCATACGCTCCTAGAGTACGAGCTATAGCCGCAGTTAGCACAAAGGTCACAACTCCTTGCGTTAACCTATTGACTAACATTGATATAGAATTAACTACTAGTTTGCGTCGTTCTGACATTGCCAAGAAGCCTTTTTTGATTTGATGTACCTTAAGCTAACTAACTCATAAAGAGCTATCTGCCTGTACCTGCTGTAAACAAACAGTCAATTTTTCAGCCAGAAGCCTCACGTTTGGCTCTTCCATAAGAGTTGTGTGGATTGCTCCAGGTATTTGATAAATTTCTACTTCACCAGTTGCTGCCTTACCCCATAATTGGGGGTCATCTTCAAACTTTTGATAACTGCTCCCTGATCGGAAGAGAGTCACTTTACCACGATAGATTTCTTGGGCTACGTAGCTTCTGAAAGCTTGATGGTTAGCCGAAGCCACATCAAGGATTCGTAAGTCCATAAACGCTCGCTTTATGTACCGCAGATATGACTTGTAGAAAATACTTACCTTCCCTACTGTCAGATGCCAATTTATTCTTTCCCACAAATAATTTATTTGCTCTCGCGGTTTCAAATTGAGCAGATTGTTTAAATGTGAGAAGCTAAACTCCCATAGGCTTTTGGGCTTAGTGTTAGTAGCATCTGCACTCCATTGGGTAACAACAGGAGCTCCAGAGTCAAATACAGCCAGCAACCTCACCTCCTGTCCCAGTGCGTGGAGTTGTCGGGCAATTTCAAAGGCTACTTGACCCCCTAAGGAAAAGCCCCCCAAAAAATAGGGTCCTTGAGGTTGAATCCTTTGCATTTCTTTGATGTAGTGAGATGCCATTTCTGGTATTGAGGTAAGTGGCGATCGCTTACCGTCAAGTCCTTGCGCTTGTAGTGCATAGAAAGGTTGATCTGGCAATAGATAATGCGCCAACTTCCTATAGAATAGGACATTACCCCAAATAGCATGAATACAGAACAGAGGCGGTTTTGTCGGCTTACCTTGTTGAATCATCACTAGAGATTCCCATTCTTGAGAAGATTCTTCTTGGTGTAGAATAGTAGCTAGTTCCGCAATAGTCTGTTTCTGAAAGAGAGTAGCTAAAGATAGCCGAGTCCCCAAAGTCTTTTCAATTTCAGTAAACAGGCGCATAGCTAGGAGCGAATGACCTCCCAATGCAAAGAAGTTGTCATGGATACCTATCTGTTTCAGACCCAAGACTTCTGCCCAGATAGCTACTAAAATCTCTTCTGTGGGATTTCTGGGGGCGACAAAACCAGTTTCTAAGATGATTCTAGATGTATTAGGCAAGGCATGGCTGTCTACTTTGCCATTGTCAGCCAGGGGCGTAGTACCTAACGATACAAAATCACTAGGCACACTGTACCCAAGCAAGGCACGGCGGTCAACTTTGCCGTTGGGTGTCAGTGGCAAGGCATCCAGTGTCACAAAAGCCGAAGGGATCATGTACATTGGCAGCTTTTGGGAGAGAAAGTCACGCAGGTCATTAACTGTAGGTGTTTGATTCTGATGGGGGACAATGTAGGCAACTAGGCGTTTGTCTCCAGGTATATCTTCTCGGACAATCACAGCTATTTCCCGAATCTCTGGGTGTTTGGCTAGCAATACTTCAATTTCTCCCAGTTCGATGCGGAAACCCCGAATCTTTACTTGATTGTCAATGCGACTGATATATTCAATGTCTCCATTGGGCAGATACCGCGCTAAATCACCTGTTTTGTAAAGGCGAGAATTTGGTTCATTGCTAAAAGGATTGGCAATGAATTTTTCGGTGGTTAAATCTGGACGATTCAAGTAACCTCTAGCAAGACATACACCACCGATATACAGTTCGCCACTAATTCCAATGGGAACTGGTTGCAGATATTGATCGAGGATGTATGTTTGCGTGTTACCAATCGGTTTTCCAATAGATATTGATGGTTTTTGAGTACCGACTAGGGATTGCTGCAAGCTTACTTCATAAGCTGTAGCCCACACAGTAGCTTCCGTAGGTCCATACATATTCCAAACAGAGGAAACTCTGGCTAAAAGCTGAGAGGCTAATTCTTGGGATAAAGCTTCACCACCACAAAGAATTTTTAGCTGCGATTGACCATTCCATCCTGCTGCTAGAAGGAGGTGCCAAGTCGCTGGGGTGGCTTGCATAACTGTAGCATTGGACTCATTGAGCAACTTTAACAGTCTTATCCCATCAACCGCCACTTCCCGACTAACCAAGACTACCTTAGCCCCTAACATTAGAGGTAGGTAAAGTTCCAGTACGGCAATATCAAAAGAAATAGTTGTGATGGCTAGGAGGATGTCTTTGTCTGTTAATCCAGGCTTAAGTTGCATGGAATTTAAAAAGTTCGTGACAGCCTCATGAGTAATTTGAACGCCTTTTGGCTTTCCTGTAGATCCTGAAGTATAATTTATATACGCTAGATTCTCAACTGTCACACTACTGAATGGATTCTCGTCATTCTCTTGAGAGATGTTTTTCCAGTCAGTATCCAAGTAAACTACCTTTGCCTGATGCTCAGGCAATACGGATACTAAATTTTCCTGAGTTAGAAGAACTGGCATCTGCGAATCTGACAACATATAAGCCAATCGCTCTTTAGGATAAGCTGGATCTAAAGGCACATAAGCTCCACCTGCCTTGAGAATCCCTAATAGTCCCACAACCATTTCTAAAGAGCGTTCTACACAGATACCTATCGGCACATCCGATCCAATTCCCAAAGTTCTCAGGTAATGTGCTAATTGATTTGCCCGACTATTTAACTCTTGGTAGGTAAGTTGTTGTTCTTCAAATACTACTGCTACTGCATTAGGGGTACGCTTTACCTGCTCCTCAAATAACTGATGGATACATTTATCTTGGGGATAGTCTGTCTGAGTATGATTCCATTCCACAAGTAACTGCTGTTTTTCCTTGGCTGTCAGCAGGGGTAACTCAGAAATGGGCTGTTCTGGGTTAGCAACGATACCCACAAGCAAAGTCTGGAAATGCCCGTTCATCCGCTCGATGGTGCCAGCATCAAACAAGTCAGTGTTATATACCCACTTTCCTACCAGTCCATTGCTGGTTTGTTCTAAAAATAACGTTAAATCAAACTTCGCTGTGTTATCTTCCACCACCCAGGGACTTGCAGTTAAGCTGGAAACCTCAATCTTTTGTAGGGAAATATCTCCCTCCGTTACAAACATCACCTGGAACAGGGGTGAATAGCTTAAGTCTCGCTGTGGCTGCAATTCCTCTACCAGGATCTCAAAAGGCACGTCTTGATGACTTTGAGCTAACAAAGCTACTTTTCTCACTCGCTCAAGTAATTCCAGAAACTTGGGATTTCCAGATATATCAGTGCGGATAGGTAAAGCGTTAACAAAAATTGCTTCCTCAATGTCTGTGCGATCGCAGTTAGCAAACGGGGAACCTACTACAATGTCTTCACTGCTTGTGTAACGGTAGAGCAAGGTATTAAACGCCGCTAACAAAGTCATAAATACGGTAACTTGTTCCTGTCTGCTCAATAAGCTGAGGGCTTCTGTTAGTTCCTGAGACAGTGCAAAGGCTTGAGAGTTTCCTCGGAAGGTTTGCTCTGCAGGTCGTGGTCGGTCAGTGGGGAGTGATAATAAAGGTGGCGCACCTGCAAGTTGTTGTTTCCAGTAGGCAAGTGAGGACTGGATGGGTAGTTCTCGCAATCTTGAGAGTAGAGCTTTATAGGATACTTCATAAACTTCTCTATCAATACACTTTAATTTTGGGTCATAATTTAATATCAACCGTAGAGCGCCCAGAGCTGAAGCCCATTGCCCAGCTTGTACATATCTTATGATTTCGTAGGGTAGTCGCTCTACAAAAAGTTTAGTCCAAGCTTGCTTGCCACATTCATAAGCTGCTGCATACTCTTTGTTCCCAGTCTGTTGAACGTAACTCCATTGCAGACTATGGGAATATCGTGCAATTATCAGCATTTTAGCCGCTTGGCTTGATAGATTATTACCGTTATAGCGATATTCAGAAACTATTTGACCGTGGAAGTATATGGGGAACTCACGAGCAATTCGTAGAAAGAAATTTATATCTTCCATAGACGCTAAATTTTGGTTAAACCCGCCTACAGACTCAATAGCAACACGTCGAAAAACAATACAGGCACATTGGATTTTATGCTTGGCAGCTAGTAGGGTTTCATAGCTAGCAACTTCTGGTTGATTGTCATATATTTCTTCTGTTGAATATGAGCCATCAGGGTTCATTGATTGAAAAATATAACTACCAAATACAAAGCCAACTTCTGGATGGGCATTGATGCAATTTACACCAATCTCCACAGCTTTAGGTAAAAGGCGATCGTCACTATCAAGAAAAAGCAGATACTCTCCTTTACTAACCCGTATTCCCGTATTACGCGCTATGGCGACACCCTGGTTGTTTTGGTAGATATATTTTACAGTTGGGTAGCGATCGCAAACTTCTTTCGTTTCATCAGTTGATCCATCATCCACCACGATGATCTCGAACACAGGATAGGTTTGACTGAGTAAACTCTCAATTGCTTCTGGCAAAAATACGGCTCTGTTATATGAAGGAATAATAACTGATAGCCTACAGTGGTTAAAGTTAGGTAACGGGTGATTCATAATAAATGGTTAATTGGTATTCTCACATCTTGTTACAAGAAACCTTTATTTAATGTAATCACTCAGTAGAAAGCAAAAAATTCTTAATCTAGCAATAAAAGTCAATAAAAAGAAGGTAGCCTTATCGCGGATTTTTTTACTTACTCTGAATTTATACGGTTAGATGCAAGATATGACTATTGGTATTTGATTTTATGAGGAAACTAGAAGATATAAAACACTCTAATTTCCTCGATCTGGGCTTAATGCGATTATTTGGGTCTTTATTAAGATTGAGACTTTTTTATTTACAAGATACGCTTGCCCTGGTTAGTATGCACCTTCTTTATTTATAACTACGCTCACTGTTTTGAGCAAAATTTGGAAATCTAACCACAATGACCAATTTTCAATGTAACTGAGGTCAAGCTTCATGATTTGTTCAAAATCTAAAATATCCGAGCGACCAGAAACTTGCCACATACCCGTAACACCAGGTAAAACTTCTTGGCGAATAAAATGGCGTTCAGAAAATTTATCTACATCTCTAGTCGGTAAAGGACGAGGTCCAACTAGACTCATTTCTCCTACTAAGACGTTAAAGAGTTGTGGTAGTTCATCTAAGCTATAACGACGGAGAAACTTACCGACACGGGTTATACGCGGATCATCTTTGATTTTAAAGATAATGCCATCTTTGACTTCATTTAAGGCTTCTAATTCTTTTTGCATTTTTTCTGCATCAGTTCTCATAGTACGGAATTTCCATACTTTAAAGGGTTTATCACTAAGTCCAATGCGGGTCTGTCGATAAAATACTGGACCTGGAGAGTCTAGTTTGATAGCTATAGCGATCGCTATATATACAGGAAAAGTCAGGAGTAGAAATAACAGAGTAAAACAAAAATCAAAAGATCGCTTGAGCCGAAAATCTGCACCTGTAATAATTGGGCAAATAAAGCTTAAACAAGTCATTCCTCCTACATTATAAAATTCTATGTCTCGATAAATAGGTTTTAATTCCATAGGTAACAGATGTACTGATATACCAGATGCTTGGAATAACCAGCATAAGAACATTCTATTTTTAATTGCACTCCAAGAAATAAATACTTCCGATATGCCTAGTTTATTAAGTTGAATTAAAGTTTCTTGTCGATTATTTCTATCTAAGGAGCTAGAGTTAGCACTACCACATATCTCGTAGCGCTTTTCTCTTTTAATAAATTCAAAAATTTCTTGTTTTTCCTCAGGAGAACAAATAATAAAAACAGCGTTGCGTCCTAATATTTTTTTTTCTCTCAGATAATCAAGTGTTAGAGTTACTGCTAACCTACCAGCACACACAAAAGATATACTCAACAACCAAAATAATATTATTTTGGTTGGTGTAATGTCTTCAATTGGTTGAAATAAAACACAAGCAAGCAGGATCATACCATGAGCAAAAATTAGTGTTTTGATAATGTTCAAATAGTCACACCGCTTTTTACCTGATGCATAAGTCCCTTGGATAGCTAATGTCCCTATTTGAATAAAAATAGTTGCCAGTATCGATAAATAACGATGCCCTGTGTGCCACATAAAACTATATTCAGTGAACATCCAAGCAATCAATAAAAGAGTAAAATCTACTGAAATTAATGTTGTTAATCGTAGCCACCACTCCCCCTTCCTTACTCTGGCAAATGCTGGTGCACGTAGGTCTAAAGGAGCTTCACTTAATTGAAAATTTGCCATATTGTTATTACCTTATGTTTAATAACTTATCTTTTTGGTTTGCCAATATCGGTAGGTTGATGTTGAAACCTGCAAGCGTAATTTAAAGCCTTAAGGTATTGCACCCATTACAAAATAGTGCACCTAAGTCATCTTTGTACAATATTTCCGTCGCCGGTGATATCATTTGCGCTTCAATATTTCCTCAATCAATAATGTTTATTGACTTTATATTGAGAGGTTGAAGAAGTAGAGAAGGTAAACCTTTTAAAGGTTTTGAAACTATTTTTGGCATTTAAACTAACTATATATTTTGTATCACAGCAATAAACTAACATCTCTGCCTTTAAAAGTAACATGGTAAAAATACGGAAGCACTATAGCAATCCTAAATCATTTGGAAAAAATCACAGTTGTTGATAGACTGGACTCATATAGTGCTGATAGAATGCATGATGCTACTTATAGAAGAGTTGATGGAATTCATTCAGGCAAACCCAGACCCCAGAGAAATGAAACGGGCACTGGCTGTAAAAATGGTGATGCAAAACTACGCCCTTTCGACTATAGGAAGTATTTTAGATGAATGCCCGGTTAAAAACGAGGCACACCCTCCATCAATAACTGGCTCTGCCAGTTGAGATGATAGGGTGTCCGAGTTTTTGTCAATCCATTGCCCAACGCTCAATGAGTTCACTGACACTTATTCCTTGCTCTTCGGCGCGTTGCTGCAATCTTTGCCATGCAGTAGGCGTTAATAAAATATGATGCCTTGTTTTTACCTCATCATGAAACAGAGGCACATTTTTTACAGCTTTTTTACCTTTAAGTGAGCCACTTATAGCCAATAATCTGCCGGAGCGAGATGCAAAGTTATCAATGAGTGAGCCACTAAGTAAATCAGTAATAGCAGATGATCGTAGTTTAATATTAGTACCTCAGCCGGGGTTTAGTTAGCCACCAAGTAAGCTATAGCAATCCGGAATGATTCATGAGAAAACACCATATTCATTTAGTTTGGAAAAGTCAAAAATTTGACAATGAACTGATAACTCAAATAAAGCCTTAACCACAGAGAAAGAATGGCAGAAAAAGTAGAATTCTCGAATCAGTCTTTTTGCTTGCAACCAAATATCTTCGGAGCGGGTTTTGTTGTGGGGCATTTGGGGCAAACCATTCACAAGTTATCAACCACTGCTCCTTTTCTAGTTCCGCATTTAAAGAGTCTAAATAATCTTTAATTTGCTAAAAACACGCTTCTGTAGAAACGGTGCAGCACCTAGCAGTGATGCTGGGTAGAGGACGTATAACGGTACAGAGGTGGTTAAAACTTTACAGGGATGGGGGGCTGAATAATCTGTTAGAACTTCGTAAAAGTCCGGGACGACCAAAAACCATTCCACTTGAGGTGCGATCGCTACTCGAAAAAGAGCTTTCCGAACCAGAAGGATTTAAAAGCTATGAGTAAATATGAGATTAAACCTTAAACTAAAGCGCTTACGACGATTTCTATAACCGTCAGACAAAATTTTAAATATCTTGAGCTTTCGATGTATATGCTCACCGACAACCCTAATTTTGGCGCTTCTCTTGATTACTCTTTTTATCTTCACAACTTAAGGAACCTTTTGGAGGCTTCTTTTTTGGAATTCGACTGTTGGCGTGAAGTTTTTGAATTCCTTGATATCCTTTATCACCTAAGCACTGAATATCTTCTCTCAACCGAACTTTACTATTTTTGAAGATACGAAAATTATGTTCTTTTCCCTTACCATGAGGGGTACACAGGATTTCTCCAGTGAAGAAGGTTTACCACAACTTGAGATTTTAATGTATGTATGAATCTTTTTTCTGCTGTAGAACAGATGAATGTTTTTTTAGCTCGTAAACAAGATAAAACCTTGTTAAACCTGAGAACAGAAGATGTACCACAGAAAGTCACTCTCCCGATCAGAGGTGATCAGGTTAAATGCACATGCCTGGTACGCCCTTGAAAATAGCTGCTCATTTTAATTGGACTCCACAAACAGTAAGAGAAGTCTTGCATAAATCGCATAAACTAGGTCTAGAGGGGCTTTGGGATAAACCAGGTAGAGGGGGAAAAACCAAGTATACTGAAGTTGACATAGTTTTTTTGGCTATATTGCCTCAAAAAAGAACCCCGTACATATCCATTCGGTACTGATCCCGGTTAAATCTTTGAAAACTTGTACAGTACGTGTTGTGAATCTGTTTCGAGTTCGTTCGGTTGCAATATATTGACTCGTTTGTCTGGTATGAGTCGTATTATGTTCAATTTGGCGATATAAGTTTCGCTGATTCGCCTTGACAAGGATCGCGTAATCGTTGCCAACGAGCGATAATTATAGCAATTGAAGTATAGGTTAGGACGTTAAACGAATGGCTGTATCAACTCTCTCCCGAAAATTTTCGATAGTACCAACTGATTTTCTGACTCGGTTTTTTATCGGAAACCAATAATGTTCAATATCGTTTAAATCAGGAGAGTATGGTGGTAAATACTCAAGTTCACATCCGACAGATTCAATTAATTCACGGATTTTCTGAGATTTGTGGAACGTGGCATTATCTAAAATAACTGTCTGTCCTGATTTGAGTTCAGGTAAAAGTTTTTCTTGGAGCCATTTCTCAAAAACTAATCGATTACACGAACCTTCACTCGTTCAATGGAGCAATTAACTTTCCTTGGCATAAAGCACTCATAATACTTACTCTCAGGTTTCTTCTTCCTGATTTTAAATCATAAAATCTTTCTCCCTTGGGGTTCCATCCATAACCATAGTCTTCTCTATTATCTATTCCTGATTCATCAACATAAACTAGCTGTGAGCGTTCTTTTTGGCTGATTTTGGCTCGAAACTCCCGCCTTTTTTCTTCATCCCTTTCTCTATACCCGTAAGTTTTTTTTTCGGGTATAACCAATTTTTTTTAAGGCTTTTCCTATAGTGCGATCGCTAATCTTTTCTGGCCAAGTTTCTGCCATTTCTGCTTGAGTTTTACTGCCATTTACTTGCACAAACTGCTGAAATTTCTCTAAATCAGCAATTTTTGAATTATAACCTTGTTGATATCCTGCTTTCGCCTGATAATCTCCTGTCTCTTCTCTCTTCTTTAACCAAGTGTCTATTGTATTACGGCTAATTTGAAAGATTCGACTGGCTTGAGTTTTTCTCATCCCACTATCAATCGCATTAATCACCTTAGTTCTTAAATGGTAACTATAAGATGCTGGCATTTTTTTTCCGGTCATTTCTTTCTATTATGTCCTAATCTATACTTCGATTGCTATAACTTGCAAGTTTTTTTTGGCAATGGAGTGCATCCAAGCTGAAAACAACACCTTCAAGCCTCTAATGCTGTAATCAAGTTTTGAACTGTAGTAATCTCACTACCTTCCTTGTTTTCTAGTTTGTCCCGACTAAAAACAAGTCCTTTTTTACCCGTAAATACAAAGACAATTCTCACAAAATTCTGATACTCACTTTTATAGTCTTGCACGGTTCCTTTAATACTTTTTCCATCAATTCCACACCACTCGGATATATCCAAATTAACGTAGTTTTGTGCCCACTTATTAGAGTTGTCGGGAAATAAAAGATGAGTGAAGCAATGGTGTCTGTCTGCAATTGGGCTTTTCTTAAGCAGCCATCAAGTAGAAGTTCCATAAGGAAAGCTGCGGTCAGCATTGTGTGTTCCTGCTTCCACCAATATGACTAATCGTACTTTGGGTGCATGCTGCTTGTGTCCGCTTCATTTTCCATAGACAAATGTGGAGTGCGATTCGGTGATTGGGGAATCACGGTAATCAGCCCGGCGCGACCTGAAATGGTCGTTTAGTACGCGGAGCCTACTCCGCTTAGGGATT
>CAXTNZ010000130.1:0-18657 GCA_964245695.1 uncultured bacterium
CCCGACGCTCACCCTTCGGGTAGAGCGCGGGGCTGCTGCTGTTAAAGCTCAAATTTTAGGGGCAAGCCATCCTGAAATACTAGCAGTTCTCCTGGTTGGATTTGCGTCCAAACTTCGTTATCTGTCAGGGGGGTAGTAGCGATGACGGCGACGCGATCGCTTGGAGTGGTCAATTCTTGGAAATCTACAGTTACATCTTGGTCAATCAAGTGAGCCGCAGCAAACGGCGCTTGCCGTACAATATAGCTAAGCTTGGTTGAGCAGTGAGCAAAAAAATGCTCTCCCTCAGATAATAAATAATTAAAAATACCGTAAATAGAAATTAATTCAGTAATTTCCCTTAGGGCAAGATAAAGTTCCTTAACCGGGGGCTGACCTTCGGGAAAGCGTTGTCGTAACGTTTCTAGTATCAAGCAAAACGCTCTTTCACTATCGGTTTTACCCACAGCCTGATAAAACCCCATACATTGAGGATGAAAATCTAGTAAATCTCCATTGTGAGCAAATACCCAATACCTTCCCCACAGTTCCCGACGGAAGGGATGGCAATTTTCTAAACTAATTTCTCCTTGAGTCGCTTTGCGGATATGGGCAATTACATGGGTAGAGTGGATGGGATAGCATCGTACCACTTCTGCTATGGGAGAACTAACCGAGGGTTTGGCATCGATAAAAAGCCGACATCCTTTGCCTTCAAAGAAAGCAATCCCCCAACCATCACTATGGTCGTCAGTTTTTCCTCCCCGCGCAGAAAATCCTTCAAAAGAAAAGCAAATATCCGTGGGGACATTGCAGTTCATTCCTAGTAATTGGCACATAGCGATCGCCGTTGTGAACTATAGACATTAATGCCGTTAGCCTCAAGATACTTCACAATGGCTGACTTAATCTGGAGCGATCGCAACAAGAATGAAGAATGAAGATTTCCCTTTGTCAACTTTTGCAACAAATCTAAAGTCGTTTTGAGAATATCTGCTTGCTCCTTCATTGCATTATTGCAGATTCTGTCATTTTATTGACTGATGTACAGCGCTGTTTCACTGCTGTCGCCTCTTGGCGGTGATACAGCAGAATTCAGAATTCAGGAGTCAGAATTCAGAAGTAAAACAGGCTTTATATCTGGCTTTGGGACGAATCGTTGTGTACAACACTTTCCTTGAAATCTGCTGTATTTCTGCGTTCAACCAATCGAGAAAATTCTGGTTGACTGTTACAGGTGAGAGTTCTGCCTCCCAATTTATACAAGGGGATCATTTAGTTTTATAGTTTTAGCACCCATAGCTTCAGCTGTGTTTACCTTCTCACTCAAACGTTCGTAGGGACGACGCAAACTTTTAGTCTCCACTTCCCAGATGTACCCATTAATCACTACATCCTGAGGAATTAAAGGAGAATTACGCAGCAACTCCACCTGTTTTACGCAGATTTCATCCACATCGGTAAACGTTTTAATCCACTTGGAAAAAACGCCTTTTGGTAGCTTCAACTCTGGAAGTGCAGGATCGACGTTAACCAGATCTACATCTATTCCAATATTTTTCAATACCTCTGTGAGAAAGTCTCCAGAGGCAGTCATCATGCCACATTCGGTATGGTTAATGACGATGATTTCTTTTGTGCCAAAAAACTGTGTTGTCAACATCGCCGACCGAATTGCATCATCCGTAACTAAACCCCCAGCATTCCGGAAAATATGAGCATCCCCCTCACTAATTCCTAACGCTTTCTCCACAGGTAAGCGTTCATCCATGCAGGCTAATACCCACAAGCGCTTGTTGTTGGGTATACCCAACTGCCTCCGCAATGCCCATGCTTTTGTGTCTGATAAATTCTGGTCAATTTGTTGATGCAACATCGCTTGCAATCTCCCAATCGTTAGACATTAATGCCGTTAGCCTCAAGATACTTCACAAGGGCTGACTTAATCTGGAGCGATCGCAACAAGAATGAAGATTTCCTTTTGTTAAATCGTTCTATGCTAAAAGATTGTAGCGGCGGATGTCCGGTTCAGCAGCAACCAATCCTTCGAGTTTAGCTGCTGCCGTTTTGAAATGATCTGAGACTAGATGAGTATCTAGAGCTTGATGAGAAGCCCATTCTTCCACAAAAGTAAAGTCTGTCGGGTCAGAATCGTTTTGCAAAAGTTCATACTTAATGCAACCCGCTTCCTGTCGAGTTAGTTCAATCAATTCTAGGAAGACAGCTTTGAGCGATTCTACTTTTTCCGGTACAGCAATCACACGGGCAATAACACGAATGGTTTTGTTAGTCATTAGTTAATAGTCAATAGTCATTAGTCAATTGTCCCTATCTCCCCAATGCCCACTTCACGAGATCGAAGCATATAGCGAAAGATATATTCCACCAACTCTATGTAGTTACGAGCTGTCTCCGGGGAAGATGCCCAGACTGTAACACCGTGGTCGCGGATGAGCAAGGCTGACACCTGCGGTAAAGTAACACTGAAGCGCTCTTTTATCTCAGCCGCCATCTGGGAAACTTGTAAATGGTTAGCGAATATGGGGATAACACAACGAGGATTCTCTTCCCGCACTCCTAGCCCTTTTAACATCTCCAAGGGTGGCAAGATTAGCGTATCTCCCTGCACAAAGCGAGAAACCAAATTCGCCTCAACTGAGTGGACATGATAACAAGCTTGTGCTTCTGGAAATAGAGTATAAAGAATTTGATGAATGGCTGTTTCCGCCGAAGGCTTCAAATCAGGTGATGATTGTGCTACTTTGCCATCTGGATAAATGCGAACGAAATCACTCTCGCATAATTTGCCTTTAGAGCGACCGCTAGCGGTAATCCAGAAACTATTATCAGGTAAGCGAATCGATAGATTTCCCGCAGTTCCCATCATCCAACCTTGATGGTAAAAGTTACGGGCTGTAGCGATTAGCTCGTAAAGAGGATCTAACTCTTGAGCGTGGGTAGGTAGTGATTGGTATTCAATCATGCGATCGCTCCCATAATCTGGCTAATTGCTCACGCACCTCAAAGAAGTCATTCCAGGGAATGTAAGGTTTTTGGGATTCATCGAGATATTTGGCGAGGCGAAGCTGTGCAAATACCACAGAAGCCTCAATTGCCATATTTAAATCAGTAATCGAGTCCCCGATCGCTATCTTCTCATCAGCCGGATACTCTTCCATCACCCGCACTTTCGCAATTAGTTCTGTATCCCCCTCGTAGTCACTGCGTACCGCCAAGTACTCACCACTGGTATCCACATCCACAGCATAAAGTGCATGAATCCGTTGCACCAACCCACCTAAAACAACTTCCACCATTCCCCGCAGTCCCCCAGAAACCACCACCAAAGGTACTTTTTCCGCCTCTAGGAAATCTAGCAATTCTATAAATCCTGGACGTATCGCCTGAGGTCGAGTAAATTCCAAAATTTCCGCATAGCGTGAAGATAAAATTGATTCGAGTATTTGCCGGACTCCCTCTCGCAAAGTCAACTTTCGTGCGTACATTTGGGGAATTAACTGAGCAGAAAGCTTCGGTGCAAAATGTTTCACAACCGCAACAAACGTTTCCTCAGTCGTAATAGTACCATCAAAATCGCAAAAAACTATCCTTTTCACCAATTTTAAGTTCAAATTGCTAGGCAACAGGCTGACGAGTGCGAATCTTTTTATCAGTGTACTCAGGAACCCAACCTTCAGTCCCAATAAAATAACGTACCGCTTTAATTCGCCGTGCTGGGGTTAGATAAAACCAGTGTTCAGTTTTCGCTGGCACGTTAATATATTCTTCTGGCTGAACTGTGAGTTCTACTTGGCTGCCATCTGGACGCACAAAGCCAAAAATCGCTTCTCCATCGATGATAAAGCGCACTTCGTCTTTGCCATGAATGTGGATTTGGTCAAACTTTACCAGCAATGCATCAAGGTTGGCAACCCCTGGATGGAAAACAATTAAATCGCGAGATTGATAGCCTGCTGTTTGTTGAAGTTGCTCAAAATAGCCATCCAGGGCTTTTAGTACCTGTTCTTTTTCATCCTCGTTCAGGCTATCTTGTGCCAGCAAACGACGCAACTGGAGATTATCTCCCACAGCCCAGCGATTGAGTTGAATATTGAGGGATGCTAGTTCTTGAGCAATATCCTTGAGATCCGTGAGCAGCGTCCCATCTTCTAGTTGTAGAATCGCCATGACGCACCTCCAAAGATTTCGGTAATAGACTCACGTACACACAGACGCACACCTATAGATTATCTGTGTTTATCTGCGTGCATCTATAGTTTAATTTCTAGCATATCGATTTTTGCCTTTTTAATTTTTCCTTTTTAGAAGGAAGCGTTTGGCGAATGGGAAATCATGCCAAAGTCTAAGATACCATCTATAGGTGAAAGTTTGTTGTCGCCTACTCTCAACTTCCCAGCAATCATGTTTCTGTCGCTCCCACTCCAGCCGATTTAATGACAAAGCTTCCCAGGCTTCGCCCTCAGCCAACTCTCTTTCAATTCGCTGAAATAACATCTCTCAAACCTCCTGTAAACTAAAAGAACATCATGATTTTCATAAATAATATAATTTGGAAGAAAAGTAGCAGATGGGGTGACTTGACCCATCTACTACTAGCAGAGAGTAGGAAAACGCTAAATATTCATGGCATTAAAAAACTGGATATAGAAAAAATGCTTTGCCATTGCTATATATATCTATAAAATTAATCAACAAAAATCTGAGATATTTCCTAAGATGATGATTGCCATTCTTAAATTTGAAAAGAAGGTAGCAGAAGGTCAGGATTTACCTATCTGCTACTAGCAAGCGGAGGTATAACGCTGGTGACTCAATTGAGAGTAGTCAATTCTGGAGATACTGGTTGAGAATGATTTACAGCTTGTACAAAGTCATTGAGAACATCGTTCACTTTTTGAGCAATTTCCTCATCAAACTGCAACTTTCCATCAGCCTGTAATTCAATCTGTTTGTCCACAACATATAAACTCCCCAGCAGATGCTTCGCCCCTAGTTCAGATAGAACAGGTTTTAGGGTATAATCAACTGCTAAGGCATGGGCGATCGCTCCACCAGTAGCAATCGGTAGCACGACTTTTCCCGACAAAGCCTTTTGCGGAAGCAAGTCTAAAAATGCTTTCAGTACGCCTGTGTAAGCTGCTTTGTAAATGGGTGTGGCAATAATCACACCCGTTGCCCGTGCTAACAAAGCTTTGGGTTGTTCCAAAGCGGTACTCTCGTAGCGTCCAAATATCAAATCTTCGGCGGGTAAGTCGCGGACTGAAATCACATCAGTCTGCAAACCCTTTTGCTGTAAAAATGTTTTAGCGTATTCTAGAAGCCCATAAGTTCTAGATGGATGAGATGGACTTCCGGCGATGGCTACAATCTGAGACATGCTATCAATCTCCCAATTTATACAAGGGATTCAGTTAGTTTTATAGTCTTGGCACCCATAGCCTCGGCTGTGTTTACCTTCTCACTCAAACGTTCGTAGGGACGACGCAAACTTTTAGTCTCCACTTCCCAGATGTACCCATTAATCACTACATCCTGAGGAATTAAAGGAGAATTACGCAGCAACTCCACCTGTTTTACGCAGATTTCATCCACATCGGTAAACGTTTTAATCCACTTGGAAAAAACGCCTTTTGGTAGCTTCAACTCTGGAAGTGCAGGATCGACGTTAACCAGATCTACATCTATTCCAATATTTTTCAATACCTCTGTGAGAAAGTCTCCAGAGGCAGTCATCATGCCACATTCGGTATGGTTAATGACGATGATTTCTTTTGTGCCAAAAAACTGTGTTGTCAACATCGCCGACCGAATTGCATCATCCGTAACTAAACCCCCAGCATTCCGGAAAATATGAGCATCCCCCTCACTAATTCCTAACGCTTTCTCCACAGGTAAGCGTTCATCCATGCAGGCTAATACCCACAAGCGCTTGTTGTTGGGTATACCCAACTGCCTCCGCAATGCCCATGCTTTTGTGTCTGATAAATTCTGGTCAATTTGTTGATGCAACATCGCTTGCAATCTCCCAATCGTTACTTGGATGTGCTTGTAGCCTTTGTGTTGGCGTTGCTACGTGTGGAAAATCTTACTCAATACTTGCTACGGCAAACAAGTTGCAGCAATGCCTTTGTGTAAGCTAGGTCATCCACCGTCTGGACAATTTGTCGCTGTCTTTGCGTGTTGCAGTGTCAAGATAGTCGGGATAAACCAGAGTAGCTGCATAACTCCCGTCATATAATCTACGCTTAATCGGTCGATTTGCCGTATTTAATGGTTATAAGTTAGGAGTATTGCACATACAACTGACCAAATCAAGGGGGTTTTCAAAAAATACTGTATCCCTATCCAGTTACTGTAGATTTATTCTCGGCATACTTGCTTGATAAATACACACTATAAGCTACATGTAGCTGGTGGTTTGGCTACGGTCGCAGGGTCGCAACTCCTTTGAAATTGTCATTTGCCCCGTTTGAGTAGGATAAAAACAAGTTCCTAGGAACAGAAGAATAAGATACATTGATTGCCTTTTTTAGCTCAGGAGTAAGATTGTTGCCAGAAAAATTAAGCACACTGAGCTATTCATTGTCACTTTTAACCCAATCTTAATCTAAACTTAATTTACAGTAAACATCTCAATTTTCCGTAGATTCAAGAGCTTATGGTCAACACTGACGATCCCACTATTGTTTTGCTGCTGCTTTTTGGCGGTGTGATGCTACTTCTGTATGGTGTGCGGCTAGTCACCGATGCTATGCAACGCGCTTTGGGCGCACGGCTGCGGCTTGTGATGATGACGCTTTCCCAACGTATGGGAGCGGCTTTTATGGCGGGAGTTGTAGCAACTGTGCTGACTCAAAGTTCCACTGCAACTGCCTCTGTGCTAGTGGGATTGGTGAGTGCCCAGTTGGTGCCCCTAGCAGCGGCAGTTGTTATGTTACTGGGGGCGGCGGTTGGCTCCACATTGGTAGTGCAACTGTTAGCGTTTCATATCACAGACCACGCGCTAGAAATGTTGGGATTGGGCGCGGCAGTAGCCTTATTTACTAGCCGCACGACCCTACGTCATATTGGTAGGGGGATTTTCAGCTTTGGACTAGTGTTGGTAGGGCTAGCGATGATCGATGCAAGTAGTACTCCCATCGCCGCCAGTCCGATTACCAAAGTTATCCTTCAGACACTCTCTACTTCACCCTTAGTGTTGGTACTGACAGGCACATTGCTGGCGATCGCCTTTGTCTCTAGTACGGCGACAATTGGGCTGGTGTTAGTGCTGGCGGCTGGTGGGGCATTGCCACTTAATGCAGCACTGGCGGTTACACTAGGTGCCAATGTCGGGACGACAATCGCCCCGTTGTTAACAGCCCTAAATCGAGGCAGTATTACTGGACGTAGGCTGGCGTTCATTTATGTAGGTACTAGGGTATTCGGGGCTGTAGTAGCGCTGATTGCGCTCAAAGAGTTGACAGCACTACTGCATAGCGTACCACTTACTCCAGCCGCCCAAGTTTCGCTCTTCCACCTGGGGTTTAACCTCTTCCTTGCAGTCCTCTTCGCTCCACTGGTCAATCAGTTAGCAGACCTAGCGACTAGGCTGCTACCAGAACCGACTACGGTTGAGAAGTCTGGATCACGCTACCTCGACTCGGATGCCCTACCCATGCCTGCGGTAGCACTCGGACAGGCGATGCGTGAAATCCTGCGGATGGCTGATGTGGCTGCCCAGATGTTGCAGTTGAGCATCCACGCTTTTGAAGACGGTGGCAAAGACATACCCAAGCAGATTGCCGCGCTTGATGACCAACTCGATGACATAGAAGCAGCAATTAAGCGCTATCTGATGCGGCTCAGTGAAGATTTAATGACTCCAGAACAGGCGCGTCGGGAGATTGCATTGCTCTACATCAGCACTGACCTGGAGGCAATTGGCGACATTATTGACAAGCAACTGATGCGACTAGCCCGCCGACAACGCCGGAAACAAATTGCCTTTACTCTAGAGGAGTGGAATGACGTAGCTACTTATCATGGTGAAACAATGTCGCTGTTACAGAAAGCGCTGGCAGGGTTGGCATCCCAAGATCCGATGATTGCTGATGAAGTTCTAGTGCGTAGGTCGTCGCTCAATCAAACCAAACGTGAACTTAATCTACGGCATCTCCACCGCCTGCGTTCTGGGTCAGCATCCAGTCTGGATTCGAGCGCCATCCACCTGGAAATGGTCAATGGCATGAGTCGCGTCATCTCACACACTTGCAGCATTGCCCGTGCTGTTCAAGGTGAGTTGTAAATGCTCGTCCGCTAGTAGCGGTGGATACTGTTCGGTGATCAGTTTTAGTTGAGATCAACCAGAGCAAACAGGCACAAACTGAGGACTCAGCAAGTACTTCCAACAGCGATCGCTTCATTTTGTGGCGCTTATTCAAAGTTTTAAAGTCTCTACAGGGATCAACATTTGTTCAAAAGCGATAGAAAGCCTGCTTTGAAAACGCTGGCGGTGCTTCAGCTTTAAAAAAGGGCGGGTGATTTCCGCAGGAGTTAGGGAACCATTTCTGTTATCGATGACTGTAAGCGATCGCAAAGTTGACAGAGACAGTTCTTTTTTCACCATCAAATCAGAGATTGCTGTAGCACCTACACCGTTTTCAACTACAGCCTTAACCATTTCTCCACTGTTCAACACAGAAATGACATTTAATTGCGATGGATCGATCCCCCAATTCTCCAAAGCTTGGTCAAATCTTTGTTGTGTACCAGAACCAGACTCGCGCATTACCCATGCAGTTTGAGTCAGTTCTGTCAAGGGAACCTCTCCTAATTCAAACCAAGGGTGAGATTTGCCAACGACAATTAGCAGGCGATCGCTTGCGACAACTTCTTCTTCTAAAGAACCCTTCAGCGATGCTTGCACCTCCCCTTCCACCAAACCCAAATCAAACACACCCGTCGCTGTTCCTGCACAAATCGTTTCTGCATTAGCGAGAGTGCAGTTCACAGTGATCCCCGGATATCTGCGCTGAAATTCGCTAATCTTTTCTGGCAACCAATAATTACCAATCGTCAGACTTGCTCCCAAATTCAACTTACCACGTTGCAGATCGTTTAATTCCCGTAAATTTCTTTCAGTCAGAGTAACTTGCTCAAGAATTGCCTGTGCTTCCATTTGTAGCAACTTCCCCGCCTCAGTGATTTCGATGTGGCGACCAATTCGATGGAAAAGTTTGACTGCATATTCCTCCTCCAAGCATTGGATTGCCGCACTCACCGCCGGTTGAGTAATGTACAGCGCTTCCGCAGCACGGGTAAAGTGTAAATTTTCCGCGACGGCTAGAAAAACTCGCAATTGGTCAAGCGTCATTCCTGCCATTTAATGCATCCCTAAAAGTTAGTGTCTAAAAGATACTTTTCGGTTCAAACTTGATCCCCCATCCTTTCAGAAAAGGCAAACAAAGACTCATTTCCTAGTAGGGTTTGGGTGTATCTGCAATTGCTAAATTTCTTGACCTAGATGTACTAATTATCTGATTCTTAATCACTTTTATTTATTGTTTGGAAAAGAAATAACATTTGCTTTCATCATATAGGTCGCATAAAGTAAATATCAAGCTAGATGCATCAGACCCTTGCAAAGCTGATGCCTACCAACATAAGGTTTTTGAATTGCTTGAGGCATAGCTTGCTTTTTTCAAGTGGAGCCAAGAAGCGTAGATTTATAGGGCTTGTCGCGCTTGCTAGCTTGGCAATGAAAGGAGATTGTGAATGACTGTTGAAATCCAACTAAATCAAAGTGCTCACGGCTTAAAGAGAGAATGTCTTTCCTACGGGGAAATTATAGCTCAATCTATTGCCGTTATTGCACCTACGACAACGCCAGCCGCAAATATAGGCTTGATAGTTGCCTCTTCTGGAAACGGCACCTGGCTGAGTTTTCTAATTGGCATGATTGGGCTAATGTTTGTCGCGATCAACATCAACCAATTTGCCTGCCGTTCAGCTTCTCCTGGTTCGCTTTACTCGTATATTGTCAAGGGTCTGGGACCCACATCTGGTGTTATATGTGCCTGGGGGTTGATTCTGGGTTATTTGTTTACCGGAATGTCAACGTTGTGTGGGTTTGCTATCTTCAGTCAGTCGTTGCTGGGTCAGATTGGCATCCATACTCACATCCTCACCCTGTTTGCTCTCGGTACAAGTCTGGCTTGGTATGTGGCTTACAAAGACATTCAGCTATCAGCAAAGATGATGCTGGTGCTGGAAGGAATCTCTGTTGTCTTAATCCTGCTTTTGGGGATCATTGTCTGGGCGCACAAGGGCTTTGCAATTGATATGTCCCAACTGACTTTGCAAGGAGCGACCCCCGGAGGCGTATCGTTGGGAATTGTTCTGGTTGTGTTTGGCTTTTCTGGTTTTGAAAGTGCTACGTCCTTGGGAGACGAAGCGAAAAAACCACTCAAAAATATCCCCAAAGCTGTGATGCAAAGCATAATTTGGGCTGGTGTATTCTTTATACTTATGTCTTACATTGAAGTGTTGGGTTTTAGCGGTAGTTCCGTAGACCTTGCCAAAACTGAAGAACCACTCTCGGTTCTGGCGAACCAAGCAGGCGTGGGCTTTTTGGGAACGCTGATTAGTGTGGGTGCGCTGTTGAGCTTCTTCGCTTGTACCCTCGCTTGTGTCAATCCGGCAGCTAGAGTAGTCTTCATGATGGCGCGTCACGGTCTGTTCCACACTTCGCTGGGTAAAGCTCATGATGCTAACCTGACGCCCCACACGGCGGTTATGTTGTGCTCTCTAATTACATTTCTTGTACCTGCTTCGTTGAACGTATTTGGTGTTAAGCCTTTTGAGTCCCTAGGCTACACAGGAACGCTCTGCACCTACGGATTTTTGCTCGTGTACATCTTGGTTTCTATCGCCGCTCCAGTTTATCTGTATCGACTCAAAAAACTACGCCCGATGGATATGCTGTTCTCAGTGTTGGGTGTGGCTTTCATGATGATTCCTGTTGTCGGTACTGTGGGAATTCCCGGTAGCAGTATGTTCCCCGTGCCTCCTGCGCCTTACAATAGCTTCCCTTACTTGTTCTTGTTGTATCTCGTTGCCGGTTGTGGCTGGTTCTTTATCCAAAGACGGCGTTATCCCAAAATGGTGGGTAAAATGAAGCGTTCTATTGAAGCAATTCATGTCAGTTACAGCGATTCAGAAAATATTTAGTAGTCATTTGTCTAAAGTCAAAATTCCAGAGATCCTCTTGAACCTTGACTCTTGACCAAGTATAAAAATAAGGACTTTCAGAAATGAGTGAATTAGTAACAGCAATTCCCACAGGTTTAGCCGCCTTCACTGCAACCAACATTGATGACCTTGTTATCCTCACGCTGTTTTTCTCACAGGTCAATAACACATTTCGTAGTCGGCACATCTATATTGGTCAATATCTAGGTTTCACAGCACTAGTTCTCGCTAGTCTTACTGGTTTCTTTGGTGGATTAGTAGTGCCACAAAACTGGATTGGACTACTTGGTTTGATACCAATTGCCACCGGGTTAAGTCGTTTGCTGAATAAAGAAACTGATTCGGAAGAAGTTGAATCAGAAACAGTTTTGTCTGAGCAATCAGCAATTACCAGTTTTATTTCTCCTCAAACTTATAGCGTAGCTGCGGTTACAATCGCTAACGGAAGTGACAATATTGGCATTTATATGCCGTTGTTTGCTAGCAGTACTTTAGAAAGTCTGTTGGTAATTCTCGGAATCTTCTTTTCCCTAGTAGGAGTTTGGTGTTACGCGGCATACAAATTAACCAGCCTCCCAGCCATTAATCAAGTTATTACTCCCCACAGCAATACACTCGTTCCCTTTGTCTTGATTGCGTTAGGTGCTTTTATTGTGTGGGAAAGTGGCGCTTCCATCCTGATTACTTTAGTTGGTAGCTGTTTATATTTAGTCTGGATAATGCTGGCAAAAAATTATAAGCAATCTCCGGAAATGTAGAAAAATTAAAGGTGGCAGCGAAGTATTCGGATATAAGTTTTATTTCGGAAGAATGCTTCGCACCTGTAAAATCATCCTAAAGATATAGGATAAATCATTATTTTGAATATTTATATTAAGCTGACACTGACAGAAATCATTTAATTGCTAATATAAATAATAAATAAGCTGAAACTGAAAAAAATAGCAATAATTTGAAAATTGGCAATTTGAATAGACATATAAGACAGAGAAAAATTGTCAATTTGACTTCAGAGTTAAATCGAAAAGGAGGAAAATCGTGAAACTTTGGAAATCTCTTTTAATTGCTTTGATAATTCTGGTGAACTTAGTGTTTGCCCAACCTTCATTCGCCGATAAACCTAAATTTACCAAAAATCCTGACTACATAGAGGTAACTAAAGCTCTTAAGAGTCTAAAGACGGCGCAAAATGCCCAAACTGAAGGCGAAAACGCTAGTCCTGAGCAAATTCAACAGAAAATCGATGAGTTAGAGTTTCAAAAATACGCTCTAGAGACCGGAGTCAGGTGGGGACAATGTGCAAATGAGACAGACAAAACGCTGGCTGTCTACGGACCACAACCAGATGAAGACGAGGTTGGAGAAGATTACCCATACGACACTGTACTTTACTTTCTCGCTCCTGGTCAGGTAACTCAAGAAAAATGGGATTGTAATGGAGTTTATCTACCAAATGATGCCAAACTAACAGCTACAAGCTCTGACCAACAAGGTGAAGAATTAGCAGGACCAGGCGCTATCAAGATAGTTGATGGGACTCAGTTAGTTGCGAGGACAAATCCCAATACTGCTGCTGTTGAATTGAATATTCCTGCTACTCAAGTTTTCAAAGCTGGTGAAGTTAATTGGTTTATCCCTAATGTAACGAGCGCAACTATAGATACACGAGTTGCAAACGCGCCTAGTGTCACGATAGCTAAGAAAACTCAATTGATTGTGCAGAAGAATGTAGAGAAAGATACAGTGCGGAAGAATTCAGAGAAAGACTCTGTTGAATCGAATATTCCTGCTAAGACTCAGCCAGAGGCGAAGTACGAGTCCGAAATGCAGCCTCTACTTCGACGTCAGGACCAACGACTTTTGCGAAAAGAAGGCTACTATTACAAAACACCCTGAACGCTTAGCACCACCGCCCGACGACTGAAAGTCGCGGTTCATTTTGCAGACAAACGCGCGTCCGCATGACTTGGACTAACGAAAAATTCTGAATATCGTGAAAGCCAGAATCTGGGAAAATATGACTTAGAATCTGGCTTCTTTCTTTAATATAAGAGACAACTAAAGATAAAACTGCGACTAAAGATGCTTGGCTGGCAAGCTTATTTTATTTATAAATATAAAATCTAGAGTTAGGGTGTAAGTAATGCGGTTGCTGTTCAAACCCAAAAATGTAGATTTAGACAAGGCAAAGTTAAGGAATCCTTCGCGAGTGCGGGATCACTTGGCAAATGAACGTACCTACTTAGCGTGGATGCGGAGTGCGATCGCCCTCATGGGTTTTGGTGTTGTCATCGTCCGTCTGCGTCACTTTCAACCACCGCTTCTACCTCATCCCGGCGCTGGCTGGAAGTTGGGTTTAACTTTCTCTTTAGTTGGTCTATTGACGGTGTTACTCTCAACTCAGCACTACTTCGCCGTCCGCGATAACATCGATGAAGATACCTATGAACCGCCAGATCGCTGGGTAATTCTTTTCAGCCTCGCTATGCTTATTTTGGGCGCAGGGGTAATCTATTTTGTCTTTTCTGCTCCTCTCGATCCAATGAGTCCTGTGATACCTGAGTGATTGCAGCAACTTACCACCATAGCGGGTTTCAATTAACTGCAAGACATAAAAGAATAAAGGAACCGCAGATAAACTCCAACAAAATTGTACCTGTTTCTTTTATTTAAATGCTCCTAATCTCTCTAGCAATAGTCAGCTTTTTTGCTTGGTTGCTTAGCACCCTAGCTGGCGGTGGTAGTCCTTTCATGCTGATACCTCTAGTTAACTCGATCCTAGGAGCCGCATCGGTTCCTCCTGTGATTACTATCGGCATGTTTTTGGGGAATGCACATCGCATCGTGCTTTTTTGGCGATATATTGACTGGAAGTTGACAATATGGTACGCTCCTGGCGCTATTATTGGGGCGATGCTGGGTGCATATACTTATACCCAAATTCATTTAGATTGGTTGCAGCTACTTATCGGCGTTTTTTTAGTAATCAGCATTTTTGGCTTTGGATTAGAACAAAAAGAAACCAACTTTAAAGTCAAAGCTTGGTATATCTTACCTGCGGGCTTTGTGAAAGCTTTTGTCTCTGGACTAATTGGTACTACAGGTCCAGTATTAAATGCTTTTTATTTAAATTATGGTCTAGTAAAAGAAGAGTTAATTGCTACCAAAGCCACCCATGTAGTGATTATTCACTTAGTCAAGATATTGACTTATGGTGCATTTGGGATATTATCACCGCAGGTTATCGCTACTGGTTTAATAATTGGTCTAGTAGCTATACCAGCTAACTTTCTGGGTAAGTATATTCTCAACAAGATAAATGCTCAGCAGTTTCGCACCATAATACTAGCTACAATGGCAATCAGCGGTGTATGGATGCTGTGGGGAGAACGAGATTTGCTAAGTTTTTGGTAAAAAATTTATCTGCACCCAAGTGCGATCGCCTAATTAATGCTTAGTTATCACAGTTATGGTCTAAAATATACAATAATAAAATCGGTTTACGTATTTAATGAAGTGGAGGCATAAGAGTGACTCAGGGGCAGAAGCAGAAAACTTCACTTAAGGTAAACCAGTTC
This sequence comes from uncultured bacterium, assembly GCA_964245695.1. Taxonomy (GTDB): domain Bacteria; phylum Cyanobacteriota; class Cyanobacteriia; order Cyanobacteriales; family Nostocaceae; genus Hassallia. The sequence goes on from CAXTNZ010000130.1 coordinate 14,811, forward strand.
GGGGAGTCTGTGATTCGAGAAATGACCAGAGTCGCAGCGCAATACAGTGCAGTAAATTTGGCGCAGGGGTTTCCTGATTTTCCTTGTCCAGAAGAGTTAAAACAGGCAGCAATTGAAGCAATTGAGACAGATGTCAACCAGTATCCCATCACTTGGGGCGATCGCTTATTTCGTCATGCGATCGCCGAAAAAGTTCGCTGGTATCTTGGCTTAGATATTGATCCCGAACGGCAAATTACTGTTACCTGCGGCGCTACGGAAGCAATGGCGGCTGTCATGCTAGCAACCATAGACCCAGGCGATGAAGTGATTGTTTTTGAACCTTATTACGAAAATTACGGTGCGGATACGATTTTGGCTAGTGCAACACCCCGTTATGTATCACTACATCCGCCTAATTGGACATTCGATGAAGCCGAACTGCGCCAAGCCTTTAACTCCCACACCAAAGCCATCATCATCAACACGCCGCATAACCCAACTGGGAAGGTGTTCACCCGCGAGGAATTAACCGTAATTGCCGAACTTTGCCAGAAATGGGATGTGCTGGCGTTTACCGACGAAATTTACGAACACATCCTCTACGACGAAACTAAGCATATCGCATTGGCAACTTTGCCAGGGATGTGCGATCGCACCATTACCATCAACGGTCTTTCCAAAACATACAGCGTCACCGGATGGCGAGTTGGCTACATTTTAGCAAACCCAGAATTGACGGTTGCTATTCGCAAAGTCCACGATTTTCTGACGATTGGCGCTCCTGCACCCTTGCAAAGAGCCGGAGTTGCCGCCATGCAGCTTCCACATTCTTATTATGAAAACCTAGCTAGACTTTACCACGAGAAGCGATCGCGCATTCTACAAACTTTGGATGAAGTGGGAATTTCTTACTTCGTTCCCAAAGGAGCCTATTACGTCTTTGCAGATATTTCCAAATTTGGCTACAAAACAGATATTGAATTCATTAACCACCTGATTAAAGAAATTGGAGTTGCAGTAGTTCCCGGTTCCGGCTTTTTCTCTCAACCAGAGAAAGGGCATTCATTCATCCGTTTCTGCTTCAGCAAAAAACCTGAAACTCTTCAAGCTGCACGCGATCGCTTGCTGAAATTGCAACCAAGCCCAATACCGTTGATTTAAGAATCGCTTAAGGGTAACTTCAGTTATAATTTCACGCTCATTCCTGATACCTGATACAATTGACTGCCCCTGCTTTGAAAGCCCCGACTAATGCCACCAACTATACTATAGCGATTTGCACCTTCTGTCCAATACAGACCTAACCACGCCAGATGCTTCAAGTCTGGCGACCGAACGCACTGGCTCCCCATCCCCTTCCCGGAATAGAAAAGGGGAGTAAGCCTCTCTCCTACCTTGGAGAGAGGAATGGAAGCGAGATCATATCTGTATTGCATCCAATTACCTATAATCAACCGGACTTGATAGTACGCAACATTCGCTCGTCCGCCAGGTAAACTTACAAGACGCGGCGGAGAGAATTACGTCTTCAGAAGGATGTTACGTAATTTACCCCAATGTATAATGTTAAATTTATAACTAAAATTAAGAATAGGTTAAGAAGGTTGCACAAAATTATTTTTAATAGGGGGTAAATTAATGGCACCGCCGAATCAGGAAGATAAAGACAAGTTTCTCTACCCCAGAAGTCGCTACTACGGTCAAGCTAAACCACAGAACCTCATATTTAATGCGAATCTTCAAGAGTTTGCTCAAAAAGTTGGCTTCATCACCGCTTTAGAAACATCTGGGAAACTCTCTCCTCAAGAAGCATACAGCCAGATTAAAGCGCTTTGGAAACAGTTAAAACACAGCAAAAAGCAACTCTTACCTGATGATGAGCCGCCAGCATCGACTTAAAGTTACTCTAATTTATGAGTAATCACCTGAAACTCATTTGGGGTCAGCGATACCATGATATCTTCAGAATCTATCTGAATCAGCCAACGCCCGCTAGGTTGACCGTCTGAGAGTATTTCTTGAGCACAAACTACGCCAACTTTTCCAGCTACATATGCTGGATGTAGAATCAACACTCTTTCTCCGACTGGAAAAGTATTTGGGGTATGCAATGGCGTTCCTAAAACTAAAGGTTCTCAAGAATCAACTTACATAAGTGAAAGCCGATGTATTTCATAACCAGATCTTAACCAAAAAGGTGTATTTTCTCTCACTTTTTTACTTGCTACTTCCACGCTTGTTCTCGTAAGCAGATTTTTAATGGAGGTGAGTATCAGGACTTACCTAAATAAGAAAATTTTAGTAATACAGCTTATTTCTGGGTTGACAGAAGAAATTCTTCGGCAGAGTGATGCTAAGTGGTACTATTAGCCTCTAATCTAGTACAAGCGAACTATTAAAAAGATGGAATGTCTGACTTAATTCTGTTTTGGCATCGACGCGATTTACGCATTTCAGATAATACAGGACTCGCAGCCGCAAGAGGGCAAAGTCAAAAAGTGGTGGGTGTGTTTTGCCTCGACCCGAATATTTTACAACGCGATGATATTGCCCCAGTTAGAGTAACTTATATGATTGGCTGCTTGCAAGCACTGCAAAAGCGATATGCCCAAGTGGGTAGCCAATTATTAATACTCTACGCCAATCCGGTGCAAGCAATACCGGCTTTAGCTGCGGCTTTAAACGCCAAAGCGGTATTTTGGAATTGGGATGTAGAACCATATTCGCTGATACGCGATCGCACTATCATCGATGCCTTAAAAGAAAAAGGCATTCAGTTTCTTGAGGAAAACTGGGATCAGATCCTCCACTCCCCCGAAGAGATTCGTACTGGTTTGAATCAACCTTACACAGTTTACTCTCCCTTCTGGAAGAATTGGAGTAGCAAACCAAAAGCTAACCCTGTAGAAACGCTGGAAAATGTTGAGGGATTGACGGAAACTGAAGAGGAAATTGCCAAACAAGCTGGGGCAATTGCATTGCCAACAGCTAAAGATTTAGGATTTATTTGGGATCAAGAATTAGTAATTGCACCAGGGGAAGCGGCAGCGCAAGAACGCTTAGAAGAATTTACTAATTCCGCCATCAATGAATATAAAGAACAGCGGGATTTCCCAGCAGTTAACGGCACATCTCAACTGAGTGCAGCTTTTAAATTTGGGGCGATCGGCATTCGCACCGTTTGGAAAGCTACTTTAGAGGCGATGGAAAACAGCCGCAGTGAAGAAACAGAAATTAACATCCGCACATGGCAACAAGAAATCGCGTGGCGGGAGTTTTATCAACACGCAATGTACAACTTCCCGGAATTAGCAGAAGGTGCTTTCCGCGTAACTTTGAAAAATTTTCCTTGGCAAACTAACGAAGAATACTTTCAAGCTTGGTGCGAGGGTAAAACTGGCTATCCCATCGTAGATGCAGCTATGCGCCAAATGAATGAACTTGGCTGGATGCACAACCGCTGTCGAATGATTGTCGCATCTTTCCTCACCAAAGACTTGCTGATAAATCCGCAATTAGGAGAAAAATACTTTATGCAGAAGCTGATTGACGGTGATTTATCTGCTAATAATGGCGGCTGGCAATGGAGTGCTTCTAGCGGTATGGACCCCAAACCCTTGCGGATTTTCAACCCTGCCAGTCAAGCACAAAAGTTCGATTCAGAAGGTGAATATATCCGGCAATGGGTTCCTGAATTAAGGTCTATGGATACAGAATATTTAGTGACGGGTAAAATTTCACCTTTGGAACGTCAGGCTGTTGATTATCCTCAGCCAATTGTGGATCATAACCTACAGCAACGCCAGTTTAAAGGACTTTATCAACGGCAAAAAGAAAGTCTACCGACACTGGGATAGAAAGATGG
>CAXTNZ010000131.1:0-18587 GCA_964245695.1 uncultured bacterium
TTTTTTGCACAGCTACTACAAACGCGATCGCTCTTCTTTAGTCTAAAGTCCAGTTTAACCTGTCACCAATAGCCAGAGGCAAGGAATGCACTTCTAGGAGGCTCCGCCTCCTGGAATCACAAGAGGCAGAGAGGGCAGCAAATTTCGTTCCCAGGCGCTTTCTTTGCCTAGGAACGAGAACAACTCATGATTTGCGCCTCTGCTACTTTGTGCGTGAGGCTCATTGATATTTGAATTCCCACCAATACCATAATTGGCATTGGTGGGTATATCGGATTTTTTTAATTAGTAGTAAGCGCTCTTTGCGCTTTGCGTTTACCACTAACCTAGCAAAGTTTCCTTATTACTTAGACCTATTAGCACCCATTTCCATTACAATACTACGCGTGAAGTCAATGCGTTTTTCCAAATCCAAGCCTTTAATGGTATCTACAAACTCCTTGGTGTTTTCTGGGGGTTGGTAGTCAGACGGCATTGGTATAATTACGCCTTCTTCCATACCTTGAGACAGGCGCAACCACACATCAATCTTGGCGCTAGAACTCAAAGCATTATATGCACGGCTAATATCACTATCTGCGCCGCTAGCAATGTCGCGCATAGCTTGCAGCTGTTGCTGTTGATCCATTGCTTTGATGGCATCATATTCAGCCGCAGCAGTTTCTTGGGCAGAAGTTTGGTTTGCTGGTATTAGGTCTTTTTTGATGTCTAGGTAACCGAACCATAGCAAGCCCAGCTTAGTATCTACATCAAAGCCGCGAAAACTTTCCACAGCTTTTTTGGTTTTGTCATCAGTAGCGAAAGTCATACAAATCTCCGATTGCTGTAACGACAACTCAGTAATTTAAGTGACTGAGTTTTATTAAATGCACCTTACTTACAGAATCTTATAAATCATGGTTTGTTGATTAACCCCGCCACAGGCATATATAGTGTTCACAGCTTTTGACAGATGTAAATCATACATTGCTGGTTAGAGAGATTATTCTCTGCGTACCTCTGCGTTGAAAAAACAGAAAAACCCACTGTATATGTAGCGTCGCAGGTACGACTGCTTTATCGTCAATTCTGATGAAACAACCAGGGATAGAACCGATAAAAGCGTTTTTATTGGCTGAGGTTGCTTTTTTTGTAGTGGCTGCGTTTATTTTTATGAGCAGGAAAATCCAAGTTGGGCGATTCTATTAAATAGACAAGATTGCATAAATATTTTTTTGCCTCACTTCTAGGCACACTCGTATCAGAGAAAGAAAGTAAATTCAGCAATGAGTACAATATTGTCTAATGAATCACTCAGAGGTAGAGGAAACAGAGATTGGCTATGTCCGACAATCTATAAATTTCTGCCCTACCTTAATCGTGAAGTTACATTGAAATAAAAGCAGTATAAATACGCAGAAAAATCTATTATTGATGAATTTTTGACGAAGTTGTTTCGGTTATGACAGGCGAGCGCTCAATTTTTAGTTAAGCTGTAAGCGCTAAGCTAGGATTATCAAGCGCATTATGCACTGGTTGTTATCTGGACCGTTAAGTGTAGAGAGATTGACGGTTAAGATTGCTGGTTTACCGGCATCGTTACAAAGCTTAAAGCTGGTGCAATTGTCAGATTTTCACTATGATGGTTTGCGGCTGAGTGAAGAAATGTTAGCTCGAGCGATCGCCCTCAGCAACGAAGCTGATCCAGATTTAGTTGTATTAACCGGCGACTACATAACCAGCAGCCCAGCACCGATTCACAAACTAGTGCTACGACTCAAACATTTGCAAAGTCGCGCTGGCATTTATGCTATACTAGGTAATCACGATATATGCTATAAAAACGCCAAAGCAGAAGTTACAGCCGCCCTAACTAGCATAGGGATTCACGTCCTTTGGAACGAAATCGCCTATCCACTAGGAAAACAATTACCACTGGTAGGACTAGCTGATCGCTGCTCACGGGAATTCAATCCTGCACTAGTGATGAACCAGCTTGATCCGGGTACACCTTGCATTGTATTATCCCACAATCCAGATACTGCCGAAGTATTGCAAGCATGGCGAGTAGATTTGCAACTATCTGGTCATACTCACGGCGGTCAAATCATCATTCCCAAATTTGGTCCGGCACTGCTTTATTATCGAAAAATACTGCGAAAAATACCGATAAAAGTGCGGCGGCGAGTTCCATTTCTGCGAAGAGAATACTTTGTAGTACGCCATTGGGAATGGGCGCAGGGTTTGCATCGGGTAGGAAAAAATCAGTTATATGTCAATCGTGGTTTGGGAACTTATCTTCCAGGACGTTTGTTTTGCCGACCAGAAGTTACTGTAATTACCTTAGAACAGCCGTAGTAAGCGCTCGTGAGCGCTTTAATTAACTTTTCAACGCTTCAGCACAAGATTAATACTTGGCAGTACCTTTTGACAACTAACCACCAACAAATAACAACTAACAATTTAAATTTTGGTAAGCTATAAGCGCTAGTATGAGGAGAGTCTCTGGCGCTATGCACTGGTTGTTAACAGGAAGTTTAAGTGTAGATAACCTGACGATAAAGATTGCGGAACTTCCAACATCTTTACAAGGCACAAAGCTGGTGCAATTGTCAGATTTTCACTATGATGGTTTGCGGCTGAGTGAAGAAATGTTAGCTCAAGCGATCGCCTTCAGCAACGAAGCTGATCCGGATTTAGTTCTATTGACCGGCGACTATGTAACTGACGATCCCACCCCAATTCATCAACTGGTACTTCGACTCAAGCATCTGCAAAGTCGCTTTGGTATCTATGCTGTACTTGGGAACCACGATATACATGACAAAAGCGCCAAAACAGAAATTACAGCCGCCCTGACTAGTATAGGAGTTCATGTCCTTTGGAATGAAATCGCCTATCCATTAGGAAAACAATTACCTCTGGTGGGACTAGCGGATTATTGGTCAAGAGAATTCAATCCCGCACCAGTCATGAACCAACTAGACCCCGCAACACCCCGCCTAGTCTTATCCCATAACCCAGATACAGCCAAGATATTGCAACAATGGCGAGTAGATTTACAACTATCTGGTCATACCCACGGCGGTCACATTGTAATTCCTGGCGTTGGTCCGGTGATAGTTTATTATAAAAAGTTTCTAAAAATACTTCCCAAAAAACTGCGGCGTTGGGTGCCACTTTTGCGCGGAGACTGTTCTAAAGTGGTGCGATATTGGGAATGGGCACAGGGTTTTCACCATGTAGGAGAAAATCAATTATATGTTAATCGCGGCTTGGGAACTTATCTACCTGGACGCTTATTTTGCTCACCAGAAGTAACTGTAATTACGCTAATTAGTTAGTGGATAGTGGATGACTGTTAACTGTTGACCGTTGACTGTTGACTGTTAACCGCCAACCAACAACTATCCATTATCCACTATCCACTAACTTTCATATATTAAACCGCCCAAAACTACGATGGATACATATCAGCAGCTAGGGGCGGTTTATAAGCGATTCAATAGGTTGAGAAGAATTGAAAATCAGAGGTAAATAACTCAACTAATGTGGACAATACTCGCAACTTACATACTCAACAATTGTGCATCCTTTATTCCAACAAGGCAGGCATTTTTGGCTGTGCGTTCAAAAACCTCCAAAATAACTTTATGTCAAGGCGAAAATACGTTCTCAGGATACGACAATCGAGCAGTTATTGCGAGAATATTAGAGCAGGAGGCACAGGCTCTAATTAGAAGGTTTTGGTTGAAGGTTTAACTTCTCTGTACCTGTTTATAAGTTAGCATTACTCTTTTTAAACGCAGCAGTCATATTACCAAAGTTGATTACCATTAACTTCTCGCAACAATTGCGAAATCTTTCTTAAGATTTGTGCGACGTGGTTTCCGCAACAGTAAGGGAATATTAGCTTATTCCATCAAATAGGAATGATACTGAAAGAGTGTAGTGGTTGTACGGGGTATCTTTTAGACGAGCGATCGCTTTCGGTTTCAAGGCATATTATGGCAGTGCAAGCGATGATTGATATGCATAAAAGCGTAAGCGCGATTAAGGCTTTCATGCTTAGGCGAAAGCTAAGTAAATGCCATCAAGAGTGCAGTTAACATCAGCTACGACAAGCCAAGCGCGTACATTCTTGTGACAATTTTACTGACACCCCTCTATAGGCTTACTTTTTAAAATAACAAAGAGGCGTTTTGACAAGCGTATACAGCAACTGCTATCCCATTAGAAAGATGCGGTTATCACTGCAATAGTTTTAGACTATTTTGTGAAAATTCATTCCAAATGAATACTGAAAGAAACGATGAAGTAGAAAATATTTTCTACTTCATACTTTTGCCTTTAGTAGCTCAGTCTTCTCCTACCAACATTTAAGGAAAGGTGCCGTGAAAGCAAGAAGCTTACTCATCGGTTGTGCAATACTCTTGAGCATAACCCTTCCTGGCAATGCACAACAAACGCAGCAACAAAGCATACAGCAAGTTGAGGGCTATCTGGTAACGCCTCAGCAACTGGAATTTGACGAATCGCTTCTGCAACAACTTAAGATACCTGCGGGATTTCGCATCAGCGTGTTTGCCAAAGACTTGGGCAACCCCCGGATGTTGGCAATAGGTCCCGATGGTACTGTCTATGTCACCCGCCGCGAACAAGGTGATGTGTTAGCGCTGTCTGACCGCAATCGTGATGGGCGTGCTGACCGAATACGGACGGTTGCGTCAGGTTACAAATACATCAATGGCATCACAATTCGTGAGAATCGTCTCTACTTTGTTACAGATAAACAACTTTACGCGGCAGATTTGCGACCAAACGGCAATATACGCAAACCAAAGTTGTTGATTAATGACTTGCCAGATGCGGGACAACATCCAAACCGCACCCTTGCCTTTGGTCCTGATGGGTTGCTTTACATCACAGTGGGTAGCACTTGTAACGCCTGCAATGATACAAATCCAGAAAACGCAACTCTGCTGCGGGCGCAACCTGATGGTAGTAATCGGACGATTTATGCCAAGGGCTTACGCAATACCATCGGCTTTGCTTGGCATCCGGAAACTGGGGAATTGTGGGGCATGGATCATGGTTCTGACTGGCGTGGTAATGAACAACCGCCAGAAGAATTGAATCTGATTCAGGAGGGCGCAGACTACGGCTGGCCCTTTTGTTTTGCTGATCGCCGTCCGGATGTGTATCTACCAGCAAACCCTCCAGGCATGACAAAGGAGGAATACTGCGCCAATACACAACCGCCAGCACTCACCTACACGGCACATAGTGCGCCGTTGGGAATGATATTTTATACAGGCTCCCAGTTTCCAGAAGAATACCATAACGATGCTTTTGTGACCATGCGTGGTTCGTGGAATCGCAACCCTCCCTCTGGTTACAAAGTTGTGCGGGTGCGATACGAAAATGGCAAACCAGTAGAATTTGAGGACTTCATCACAGGCTTTTTGGATGAAGAACAATTGACACAGTTTGGCAGACCAGTGGGTATTGCGATCGCACCGAATGGTTCGCTGTTGTTCACAGATGATACCAACGGTGTGATTTACCGGGTATCGTATGTAGGACAGTGATCGTGGCTCGGATTGCTTTATATATGGTTGCATTAGTATTTTAATTACGACCGCGTGTACCGTACTTCTACTTGGGAGCGAGTGCGAATCGCAGTTGCGTTTTTGCCAACTGCGATTTTTCCAAAGTGCGATCCGCCGAAGGCGGCAGCGCTTCCGCAGAGCGGACGAGGAGCGCGAACGCTATCGCGCATAAATCAACAAGTGCGAAACCCCCAGAATTTTATAACCCGCAACTTCGGTTAATATCACGCCCAGAAAGTAGAAAACAAATTACGCCTCAAGACGATCGCCTATTTAACCGCAGTATTTTTTTTATCTTTTGACATAATCTGTGTTTAAGTCGTCTAGACTTTGATACCGATTTTGGCGATGATGATACAGGTGCTGCGCCCGGATTTCTTAACTCCCATTCCAACTCTGCCGCTTTATTTAAATCGGCAGTGGCTCTATACTCATATCCGAGTTCCGAACAGATTAGCCCACGATATTTGTATGCTTCAATATATTTGGGATTCATGCGAATAGCTTGTGTGAAGTTGCCGATCGCTTCCTCATACATTCTTTTGCTAACATTCTCCCTTCCCCAGTTATAGAATGTTTCAGCATCGAAGCGATAGAAATGAGTTTTGATTTCATTTGTGGGCGAAGATTCATTTGCCGAAATTGGCAGATAAGACTTTAGTTGATTGTAAGCTTCGTTAATTTTTTTGATTCTTTCCTCAGCCTCCAGCTTTTCGCGTTGATGAAAAAAAATATCTGGATGCCAAATCTTCACTAAGTGACGGTAAGCTTGCTTCACCTCGATCTGAGATGCACCTGGTTTCAAACCAAGAATTTCGTAAGCATGATTGATGTCCAAGCGATCGAGCATACTGGGAAATAGGCAGATGTGTAAATCTATGTTATCTATTCCCACAAATCCTTTTCACTCAACTCAAACCCCCCACAGCGGCTACCATTGGGATGATAGTAGTAGGCGCTTTTTTGAAGGTTGGTATTACCGCGTAACCTTGCCAGAAATTGGGCAAACCTTCGCCTTTATGTACTCGATTGAAGACCCCATTGGTGGTAAACCCCACAGCGGTGGTGCGGCTCAAATCCTCGGTCCCAATGATGAGTATCTGTGGCGGACTTTTCCTGATGTCAACAAATTTTGGGCGAAAGGCGATGTGTTGGCTTTAGGTCATTGGGGCAAAACCGATTTACAAAGCCAACCCCTCTATCTTTTACCAGCAGAGTTTGACCACCATATTCAAGAAGGTTATCAAGCTACAGCCACCTTAAATCAGGGAATCATCCGCGATCCCGCTACTGGTAATTATTGTCGTTGGCAGTATGAAATTCAACCGATATACGGCTGGGGCAATAAAGGACAAATACAGCAATCTACCGCAGGCATAGTCTCCTTTTTGCCGATATTTGAACCCGGATGGCAAATTTTGATGGCTCACGGTAAGGCTTGCGGTTGGATTGACTGGAATGGCAAAATCTATGAATTCACCAACGCCCCGGCTTACGGCGAGAAAAATTGGGGCGGTGCTTTTCCGCAAAAATGGTTTTGGTTGAATTGTAATAGCTTTGATGGCGAACCTGACTTGGCATTAACCGCAGGCGGCGGACGGCGAGGTGTGCTGTGGTGGATGGAATCTGTAGCGATGATTGGCTTGCACTATCAAGGCAAATTTTATGAATTCGTTCCCTGGAATTCACAAGTTTCCTGGAATATTCAGCCTTGGGGCAGATGGCAAATGCAAGCGCGAAACTTAAATTATGAGATTGAATTAACTGGAACTACACATCTACCAGGTACACCACTGCGTGCGCCTACCGCCAACGGTTTGATGTTCTGTTGCCAAGACACCATGCAAGGAAAACTCGATTTAGAGTTACGCGAACTAAGTGGAACAAAATCCAAAATAATCCTGAAAGCACATAGTTTTCTTTGTGGATTAGAAGTAGGCGGCGGTTCTTGGGACAATTCGTGGCAGTCTAGCTAAAACTGCTATAATCCTACAAGCGCAGTTTTTGGGGCTGTAGCTCAGCTGGATAGAGCGAGCGCCTCCTGAATAATCGGGCACCATAAAGGAAACTTTATGAGTGAATGTGGTTAAATTCGGTGAACCCTAAAGAGTATGTTTACCATAGTGCTGACACTTCATGGGAATACCGAGCCAAGCCTGAATCGAAACTATAAAACAATATTATAGGTTCGACTCAGGAAGGTGTAGAGACTAGTAAGCCACCGCCTAAAGGCTAAAAGCCTATGGTGAAGGTATAGTCCGGAGAGTGGGGAAACTCACACAAATCTGAAGCGCTAGGTCGCCGGTTCGAACCTGGCCAGTCCCGTCGTCTGGAAACAATTAAATGAATAAAGTAGTCGGACTTTCTTTATAGATGGTTCGATACAAGGTAGGATATTGCAAAACTCGCGACAAGCGTGCGTTTTTGCGATAAATTACTTAAGTTCATATTTGGGTAGTTTTTTGAAAATGCTACCCTAAATAATTGTTTTTCACAAATTAGAGAAAATTCTCTGAACAGACGAAGTAATAGAGCCTTGAATAAGTTACTTTTTACAGGTAAATCTTTTCGATTTATGGTTATTGCCCTACCGCTGTTAATCTGGTTGGGATATAAGGAAGTTAAAAGCCAAGTTGTGCGACCCGAAGCCGTCTTAGTTTTGGGTGGTTCAACTAAGCGTTTAGAACGAGAGAAGTTTACAGCCGATTTTGCCCGTAAGCATCCAAGTTTACCGATTTGGATTACTGGGGGTAGCCCAAAAAAGACTACTGAAAAAGTGTTTGCAAAAGCAGGAGTTGATCCCAGACGTTTGCACTTGGACTATGAAGCGGTAGATACAGTTACAAATTTTACCACATTAGTGGACGATTTGGAAAAACGCGGAATCAAGAGTGTCTATTTGATTACATCAGATTACCATATGCGCCGCGCCTCTGTGATCGGCGAAATTGTCTTAGGTAGTCGGGGTATTATTTTTAAGCCTGTGCCAGTTCCTTCTCAGCAGTCTCCGGAACCAATTGAAAAATCAGTCCGGGATGGTGCTAGAGCTTTAGTTTGGATGACAACTGGTTACACAGGTGCGGATGAAGCAAAAAATAAGCGGTGAATAACAAAGGTAGTGGGTAAATACTGACTTCTAGCCCGGAAAGTCGGGTAGAAGTAGCAGAAACATGGTAGAAGGACGCTATTTGAGTTGTCCCTTTTGCAGGCTTTGTCTGTCGGTATTTTGTGAATCCAATTCTTTGCGTAGCTTTTCGTTTTCAGTTGCTAACTGATTAACTATCGCTTTGTCAATCAGGTTAATGTCAGTGGTAGTGTAGATGTTGACACCTTGCTTAGATGGTGGTTTTTCATTGTATCGGTTGAAGTACAACTGCTGTAGCCTGCGTCCGACTTCTAACACCTCAGACCTGGTACAGTTTATCTGTAATTGCTGACACCGTTCACTGATGGTAATCCGAGGAGATATTGGTGCGTCAAGGTTGGAACGTTGAGCCGCAACGGGTGTGCTGGCGATTAGCAAAGTCGCTAAGATGGCAATGATAATTTTCATAAATCAGTCTTGAGCGAGTGGATATTAAGACAAATATTGTCGGATGTTGATTGCTCTTGTTGACAATAGATATCAATCTTTTTATACTACAAGTCGGAATGGATAAGCGCGAAGATAAATGCGTGGGTTGCTTCTCATACGCCTGAGACTAAATTTAACAAATAATAAATAGCTTATGGCTTTTTCATCTGTGCTGTAATGCTGCTAGTAGAAGCTTATGCTGCGGCTTTTTCTTGAATGAGAACGTATGGCTGTACAATCAGGGTATTAAATCGCTTTGTCCGATCGCCATTCCATTCGCCAATTTGTGTAACTGAGGGTTTGGCAAGCAATTGCTCATGAATCCAGTGTTGCACTTGGGGGATGTTGTCGCTAGCGATCGCTACTCCCACATCCAGCAAGTCTAGCTCAATCGGCACCACAATCACGGCATCTCGCTGCACATGGGGAATTAGCCACTCCCACTCAGCCTCATCCAGATTTGGGGTTAATTCGGCTCTTAAATCTTGCATGATTACCCAGTTTTTCTCTGCTTAAAAAGCATTTTACCTTATTCGCTAACTCTTAACTCTTAATCCGTACAGACGTTTTGTCGTCACGTCTCTACCTAACTTTTAACTTTTAACTTTTAACTAAATTTCTGCTTTCATTTCATCAATTTCAAATAAAGAAACGATTACTCCAGCAATAGGAATAGAGATAAAAATTCCTAGTAAACCAGCCACTCTAGCACCTACAAGCAAGGCAAAAAATACCACCACCGGATTAAGATTCAGCGCATCTTGCATAATTCTCGGCGAAATCAAATTGTCTTGTATCTGCTGAAGTATAATACACGCTACTAATACTTTAAGTGCTAGCCAAACACTTTGAGACAGCACAATCAAAGTAATTACACCAACTCCGAGTGTGGCTCCTATTCCGGGAATAATATCCAGTAAACCTACTATCACTGACAAAATTAAGGCAAAAGGTACTTTTAATAAAGAGAAAACAAGGAAAGTAGAAGCTGACAAAAACAAAGTTAATATCAACTGACCGCGAAAAAATCCTAAAAAGCTGCGTCTGATTATCCTTGTAAATCTAGCGCGTCGCTGGCTTGGTATCACTTTTAAGATAAGATCCCAAAGCTTTTCGCCATCAAGAAGCATAAAAAAAGCGACAACGGCAATTAATATGAAAGTCACAAAGTTAGTAATGAAACTTTGGAAAATAGACAAACTTTGGGCAAGCATTGATATAGCTTGATTTCGCAGTTGTTCTTCAATTACACTTAAATCTATCTGCAAATTGCGGTTACGCAGAAATTCTTCAAGTTGCTCGACAAAAGGTATTAAAGAATTTAAAAAGGCAGTTACACTCTCAATTAATTGTTGCCCTTGAGATAAAACTGCTAAACCTAGAGTGATTGCTAAACCTCCAAGAAACACAATACTGAGCAAAAAAACAAAAATAACTGCTACACCGTGGGGCAAAAAACGGCGCAGCCACCTAACAGGATAGCTGAGTAAAAAAGCCAAAATTGCCGCAAATGTGAAAATAACAATGACCGCTTCAAAGTAAGCTAAAAGATGGACAACTGCCCAGCCAGAAGCAACCAAAAGCAAAAAGCGAACTAATGCGAGATTATTTAGTCGCTCCCAAAGATTATTAACTTTCATTGCCCCTCATATGCTGTTTTTTGGAAAGTACGATCAGCTTATACTCACAAAATAACTGATGCGATCGCTACCTCCCTTAAGCATATTCCCGAAATCTTCCGACTTACCGCCCTAAATCGTGCATTTCATTAATCGCTGTTGTACACTTTTGTGTTAGCAGTTCTAATTCTTCTTTATTAGTAGAACTAGGCGCATCAATCAACTTACCAATTCTGACACTCACCGGAACTGCATGAGGTATCGCCGAACCTTTTACCTCAATCTTCTCACTACCCCACAAACATACAGGTAATAGTGGTGCTTTTGCCTTTGCAGCTAGCAGTGCAGCACCTCGTTTGGGATCTGTAATTCGTCCATCTGGGGTGCGCGTACCTTGTAAAAATACACCCACAGCCCACCCATTTTCGAGATACTCTAAAGCTGAACGAATCGCAGCGCGGTCGGCGCTTCCCCGACTCACCGGATAAGCACCATACAATTTAATCGCAGTCCGCAAAATCGGGATTTTAAATAATTCTTCCTTTGCCATATATGCTACAGGACGACCCACACAATTAGAAACAATTGGTGGGTCAAAGTTACTGGCGTGATTGCTGACTATCACCAAAGATCCAGTTGTCGGCACGTTTTCCGCACCATAAATTTTACCTTGAAAGTAAGCGTGAAGCATAGGGCTGACCACAGACCACTTAAAAGCGTGGTACAATGCCAGACTGATAAACGGTTCGCGACTTCGACCCATAGAAGATAATTGAAATCGGACAGAATTAAGGATAAGCGATCGCAACCGCCTTTATTCAATTTTGGATATTAGATTTTAGATTTTATCTAGGGGGCAGCGTTTATCTATAGTATCTATAGCCGCTGACCGATGTATGTCTTAATTATTATTAGTAACACTTTTAAATAGCATTACACTTCACCTTTAAGGACTTCCTGAATGAAGGCACTCTTGCTCTACCCTTGTTTTCCCCAGTCTTTCTGGTCTTACGATCGCTTGATGGAAATGGCTGGACTCAAAGCAGTCATTCCTCCCTTGGGAATTATTACAGTCGCAGCGCTCCTGCCAAAAGATTGGGAAATTAAGTTTTACGACCGCAATGTCAAAAAAGAAACAGATAGTGATTGGCAGTGGTGTGACATAGTTATTCTCTCAGCCATGCTGGTTCAAAAACCTGACTTCCACGCCCTGATTCAAAAAGCTGTGCGATTGGGCAAGAAAGTAGTAGTGGGAGGTCCTTATCCAACGTCAGTTCCTCAAGATGCGATCGCCTCTGGAGCGCATTATCTAGTATTGGATGAGGGAGAGCTAACTATCCCGCAATTTTTGGAAGCAGTTGCTTCTGGCAAAGAGAAAGGCATCTTTCGCGCCACCGAGAAGCCTGATGTCAGCAAGAGTCCTATTCCCCGCTTCGACCTGCTTCAGCGAGATGCCTATTTTATGATGGCGATTCAGTTTTCTCGCGGCTGTCCCTTCAACTGCGAATTTTGTGACATTATCACGCTTTATGGTCGGAAACCGCGCACTAAGGAACCGAATCAGACTTTAGCAGAGTTGCAAACCCTGTATGACTTAGGCTGGCGAGGGTCACTTTTTATCGTCGATGACAACTTTATTGGGAATCAGCGCAATGTCAAACGCTTCTTGCGAGAATTGATTCCTTGGATGAAGGAACACAACTATCCCTTCACTTTCATGACCGAAGCTTCTGTCAATTTGGCAGAAGACACTGAACTGTTGCATCTGATGGTGGAAGCCGGCTTTTATGCGGTATTTCTCGGCATTGAAACCCCAGATCAAGATAGCCTCAAAGTAACTGGCAAGTTTCAAAATACCCGCAACCCCCTAATAGAAGCTTGTCGCCAGATCAACTCAGCCGGACTGCTGATTTATGCAGGATTTATCCTCGGCTTCGATGGAGAACGCTCTGGTGCTGGCGATCGCATTCAAGCTTTTGTGGAAGAAAGCAGTATTCCTCAACCGATGCTTGGTATTTTGCAAGCTTTACCCAATACCGCTCTTTGGAATCGGCTCGAAAAAGAGCAACGTTTACAACAGGTAAGTGGTATTGGTGGTGTTGAGGTAGGAGATCAAAATACCTTAATGAACTTTACACCGACGCGAGCGATCTCCGAAATTGCTAGAGAATATGTAGAAGGCTTCTGGACGTTGTACGAACCAGCTAACTATCTCCGGCGCTGCTTTCAACAATGCCTCAACATTGTACCTCCCTCAGGGCGAAAGCAAACCATGCACTTCGCTCCGGGTAAGGGACTGCGGCTAGTCGCACAGTTAATTTGGCTTCAGGGCTGGCGACGGACTGAAATTCGAGCGCAATTTTGGCGACAGCTTTGGACAATAGTGCGTACCAAACCTCAAGTTCTCAACATGTATCTGGGTTTGTGTGCTGCTGGAGAGCATTTTTGGGAGTACCGCGCTTTAGCAAGAGAACGGATTAGCGAGCAGCTAGGCTATGATCCACTCTGCACCCCTGCGCCAGCAGTCGAAGAACCGATGTTGAAGAGCGCTTGATTTGGCTTTGAGCCAAAAAGCCCCAGAAGTGATTCTTCCATTGCACAAATTCGTAACGAATTAAATTCAGAAAACTCTGCGAAACGAGTGCGCTTACTTTGCGTCCCTCTGCGTTTAAAAACGCGCTCGTTTTTACGCAAAACTGTACTTAGTCTTGTGGCAAGTTGAAGATAAATTTCAAGTTTTATCAAGACCTAACCCCCCTTTTCTACTAGTACCGCAAGGCGGAAGTCACGCATTCAAAAGTCACTCATTCAAAAGTATTATGGAATGGGCTTTTTAGGGATTTTAAATGGTTGCTCTATTTACGCCGTGACGTACTAGAGAATGGGGGGCAAGTCAAAGCCTCTCTCCAAGGTAGCAGAGAG
Organism: uncultured bacterium; assembly: GCA_964245695.1. GTDB lineage: Bacteria > Cyanobacteriota > Cyanobacteriia > Cyanobacteriales > Nostocaceae > Hassallia. Next base: position 13,707 of record CAXTNZ010000131.1, read on the forward strand.
GTCTAACAAAAGTGAAAATGGCTGTAATATTAACAACATATTAAGCAGGCAACTCAGCGACATTGCGGACGTTCTCTAAGATTAAGTCAGAGCAAGTGCGTTTAATTAAATTAGTTAGCACGTTGCCAGGACCAATTTCTACCACTCGCTCGATGCCATTTAGTGGTAATTGCAGAGAAATTTCTCGCCAGCGCACACTTCCAGTCATTTGTTGAATCAAGCGCTGCTTTAAAACCTCAGGGTCAACAGATGGAACTGGTTCTACGTTAGATAATACTGGTATAATAGCTGGTTGAAATTCGACAGATTCTAAAACTTCTTGAAACTCAGACGATGCAGCCGCCATTAAAGGTGAGTGAAATGCTCCGGAAACTTTTAAGGGGATAGCACGCTTTGCCTTAACTTGAGACATGACTGTTTGCACTGCTTCTGGAGTGCCGGAAATTACAACCTGTGCTGCACTATTATCATTTGCTAGCACTACATCAGGGATTTGGGCGATCGCTTGTTCCAACTGTTCGCGGTCGAAGTTCATCAAAGCCGCCATCATCCCACCTGCGGCACTTTCCATCAGTTCAGCACGACGCTTCACCAAGCGCAACCCAGCAGACCAGTCAAACACTCCAGCAATGTAAAGGGCGATGTATTCTCCCAAGCTGTGACCAGCAACTAAATCTGGCTTGTGTCCTTTTTCCCGGATGATGTCAGCGAGAATGCTTTCAACTACGTAAAGACACGGCTGAGTATAAAGTGTATTTGATAACTTTTCTTCGTTTTGACAAATTTCTGTTACAGACCAGCCCAAAATTTCTTCAGCAGAGGCAAATTTATCTTCAGCGGATGGTAGATTCAATAAGTCTGTTCCCATTCCCACTGCTTGGGAACCTTGTCCGGGAAACACCCATGCGGTTTTAGTCATTGATCAAGAGTCAAGGGTCAAGGGTCAAGGGTCAAGGGTCGAGGGTCAAGGGTCAAGGGTCAAGGGTCAAAGTTTCAATTTTTGACTTTGGACTTTGCACTCTTGACTTTTGACTACCTTCCCCATTGAAAAATTGCTGCTCCCCAGGTAAGTCCAGCACCAAACCCTGATGTAGCAATGATGTCACCTGGTTTAATTTTGCCTTCTTGCACTGCTTCATTTAGTGCAAGGGGGATGGAGGCAGCGGAAGTGTTACCATATTCCGCGATATTACTGATAACTTTATGTGCTGGAATATTCAGGCGGTGAGCTACGGCATCGAGAATGCGCTGATTTGCTTGATGTAATATCAGCCAGTCTATTTGCTCAACGCTGAGATTGGCGTGAAATAGAGCTTTATCGATGACTTCTGGAACTCGTTGGACGGCGAAGCGGTAGACTTCTTTGCCGTTCATGGTGATGGGTTGGAAGTTGCCTTTATTGACATTTACACCGGGGATAAGTTCTTCGGGAGAGGCTTTATAGGCAAGGTTGAGAAAATGGTTTTGAGTACCGTCGGTTTTAAGTTGAAATCCTAACAAGCGATCGCTTTCGTTTGCTTGCAATACTACCGCCCCAGCGCCATCACCAAACAATATACAAGTACCTCTGTCTTGCCAATCTACCCATCGGGAGAGGATATCCGCCCCAATTAGAAGTACGTTTTGATAAACGCCTGTTCTGATGTATTGGGCAGCGGTGACAAGTCCAAACACAAAGCCGGAACAGGCGGCTGTCAAGTCAAAAGCTACTGCTTTGGTGGCTCCCAATTCTGCTTGAATTTGACAAGCAGTGCCAAACAAGTCATCAGGGGTAGAGGTGGCGAGCAGAATCAAATCTAGGTCAGCTGCTCTAATTCCTGCTTTGGCGATCGCCTGACTGCTGGCAATAGTAGCGATCGCCTTCAATGATTCACCTACACCTGCCAACCGCCGCTCTTTAATTCCGGTTCTCGTGGCGATCCACTCATCTGATGTGTCAACCAGTTGAGTCAGCCCCTGGTTATCTAAAGAAGTTGTCGGTACAGCCGAGCCACTTCCAGTAATTGCTACGCCTAACTTTTGCACTCCTAGTTTCTCCAGCTATCAGCTTTTATTCTTTGTCCTTTGTCTTTTGTCATTGGTCATTTGTCCTTAGTAATAACTATTGACTATTGACTCTTGACTATTGACTGCTCTCCTGCTGAAGACTTTGATATTGAGATTGAATTCGTTGCAGCACAGAGTTGTCAACCGCTTCTTTAGCGATGCGAATTGCATTAAAAATCGAAGGCGCTTGCGAACTGCCGTGACCGATTATACAAATTCCTGCTACGCCCAAAAGCAAACCGCCTCCGTGTTCCGCGTGGTCTACCCGCTGCTTAATCCGCTTCAGATTTGGTTTTAAAATTGCCGAGCCAATTTGACCGCGCAATCCTTGGGGTAACTCTTCGCGCAAAATTTGCAACACGATATCCCCGACTGCTTCCGCAAATTTTAGTAACACATTGCCGACAAAGCCATCACAGACAATCACATCAAAGCGACCGGAAAGCACATCACGCCCTTCGGCGTTGCCAATAAAAGAAATTAGGGAATTTTCGCGCAGCATTTGGTTGGCGCGGACGGCTGCGTCATTTCCCTTAGAGTCTTCTTCGCCGATGTTTAACAAACCCACCTTCGGGTTAGGCGTACCCAATACATACTCACTGTAAATCGACCCCATAACGGCAAACTGGTCTAAAAACTTAGGACGACAGTCTACATTTGCGCCGACATCAAGTATTAATACTGGCTTACTAGCTATCAAGGTGGGAAACACAGCGCCAATTGCCGGACGGTCAATTCCCGGAAGTCGTCCCAAGCGCAGTAAAGCAGCTGCCATAGCCGCCCCAGAATGACCGGCACTGACTACACCATCTGCTTGCTGCTTTTTAACCAAATTCATCGCCACATTGATGGAAGCCTTGGGTTTGCGTCTAATGGCGCTTAAAGGCTCCTCATCCATAGCGATCGCTTCCTCCGCTGGAACGATCTCCACCTGCCCTAAATTTTTTTTTGACGGCAGGGCAGCCTCAATTTGTTGGGGATCACCTACCAACAATACTTCTACACCCAATTCTTCTCGTGCGCGCAGTGCGCCTGTCACGATTTCCCCAGGTGCGTGATCCCCTCCCATTGCGTCAATTGCGATCCGTACGCAAGTCGATCCCATTGCTCAGAGCTTGTAGAAACCTTACAAATTTTACCAGATGTTAGTGACTGGGGACTGGGTAAGAGAAGGTAGAAGGAAAAAGGTAGAAGGCAAAAAATATGAATTCTTATTTTTCCCTTTTCCCTTTTCCCTTTTCCCTTTTCCCTTCCCAATGCCCAATTTTTAACTCAGCACCCAGTTAACTAAAGTACGAACGCCGAAGCCGGTCGCCCCAGAACCGTTGTAACCGTTTTCTTTATCTGTCCAAACGGGTCCAGCTATATCTAAGTGCGCCCAAGGAGTTTCTTTGACAAACTGCTTGAGGAATAAAGCTGCGGTAATTGAACCACCTGCACGAGGTCCAGTATTTTTCATATCCGCAATGCCGGATTTTAGCCCTTCAAAGTATTTTTCTTCCATTGGCATCCGCCACAGCTTTTCCCCGGCGTTGTCAGATGCTGTTTCTAGCTGTTTAGCTACATCATCATCAGGAGTAAATAAACCTCCGATATCGTCTCCTAAGGCAATCAAGCAAGCACCGGTTAAGGTAGCTAAATCAACGATCGCTTCTACTCCCAATTTCTCGGCAAACACTAAGGCATCTGCTAAAGTTAAACGTCCTTCAGCATCGGTGTTGTTAACTTCGATTGTTTTGCCGTTAGAAGCTGTCAGCACATCGCCTGGGTGCATGGCGCGACCGCTAATCATGTTTTCAGTCACCGCCGAGATGAAATGAACTTCCACATCGGGCTTTAGCTGACCAATTGCTTTTGCTGCACCTAATGTAGCCGCTGCACCGCCCATGTCAATTTTCATCGTTTCGATGCCGCTACCAGCACCTTTGATGTTGAGTCCCCCAGAGTCGAAGGTTAAACCTTTACCGATAATTGCCAGTTTACGTCTGGGTGTGCCTTCTGGTTTGTAGGTGAGGTGAATAAATTTCGGAGGCAATTCAGAAGCCTGTGCCACTCCTAAAAAAGCACCCATACCCAACTTCTCGCAGTCTTCTTGTTCGAGAATTTCTACTTGCAAACCGTGATCTGAAGCGATCGCTTGAGCGGTTTCTGCCATCGTAATTGGTGTGACAGCATTCGCTGGCGCTGCTACCAATTGCCGCGCCAACATTACCCCGGAAGCGATTTGATTAGCGCGTGTAATCGCGGCTTCTTGTCCAGCTAACCCTAGTAAATGTACTGTTTCTACTTGTGGTCCTTTATCTTCGTTTTCCGACTTGAAGCGAGTATCTTGATAAAGGGCTAGTTGTATACCTTCGGCGAACGCTTGCGCTGTTGCCTCTGGATTATTATTCCACACTGGCAAATCAATTGCAAGAGTTTTGCATTTTTGCTTTTTAGCTAGTCGCGCTACAGATGCAGCAGCGCGGCGCAAGCTATCTAGTTTCAATGCGTCAGGTTTTCCCAAACCTACCACCATCAGCTTTCGCACTGATTTATCACCACTCAAGCGCGTGAAAATGCTGCTACCTGCTTTACCTTTAAATTCCTCTTCCGCAATCAGTTCTTTTAAGATACCGCCGACTTTTTCATCCAAAGCCGCTGCTTCACCCGTTAACTCTACTGCATCTTCAAATAATCCAATCGCCAAACCATCTCCCTTCCACTCTCCGAGGGGCGTATTACTTGGTAGAATTTCCATTTTTGATATTCTCTGTAAAACTTCTTGTACCAGTATTGCGTAAAATCCGCTTTTCGTGCTTCTTTCCGGGAGTGGGGGAGTGGGGGAGATGAGGG
>CAXTNZ010000132.1:0-18310 GCA_964245695.1 uncultured bacterium
CATCTATGCATGAATAATCTATACACTTATTGTCTCCTTTAAAGTTAAACAGTGTAAATAAGGGATATTTTGTAGCTAAATAAATGCTGCTACTAAAATCAAATCACGTTTGTTTTACTACAACAAATATCAATAAACCAATTACCTAAATTTGGAAAAAGTTCATGAGTAGAATCGGTTAGCCGTTCAATCTATTTTTCAATTTGAGCCATAGCTTTTTTTGTAAGCTTTACCCCATTCTCATAAGTTTTGTGTACTAGCTTAACTACTAGATGAAAACCTTTCCATTTCATAGTACTAGCAAAGTTTAAAGCCGTCTCGACTTCATCTAAAATGCTGCCATTCCAATGATTTTCTAGTATTGCCCATGTCCTTTCTATGGGATTATATTTACTATGATAGGGAGGATAGTAAGCTAAACGTATATTTACTTGATGTTTGTGGGCAAACTCTACTATACGTTTCATAAATTGGGTACGTCGTGAACTATTCTGCGGTCCATTATCTTGATTGAGAAGCAGTGTTTTAATTTCCGAAAAACGATGTTTTTCTCCTAACCAGAAATCTTCTAAAACATCAACAATAAAATCGCTTGTAACTTTTGATTCTGTAAAATACAAAAATAGCTCGTCAAGCTCTGGAAGAAATATCCCATAAGGAGTTACAGTTGTCTTCGGATTATAATCATGGTCTGATGCTTTCGCCCCATCGCGGCTTTTACCCCCCCGGTCAAATGAGCCAATCTTAACGCGGGCTTTTCCGTCCATACTTAGACGTAAAACACTCTTATCTTCATCTGCATCAATATTAACTATGTCTAATTGCTCAAAGATTGCATCAGTTTGTGGGATTTTTTTTGAGGCTGAACTTTCTTTACCCTTCTGAGCTTGTAACCTAAATTATTCAATTTGACTCGAATTGTTTCTGATGTATGTAAATTTTCATCACTATAACCATACTTTTCGATTAATTGCTTTCTGACTTCAGCTGCACTGAGTCTGGTATATAGTCTTTGGCTTTTAAAACTCGGAGCAGTTTGACTATAGAAGTCAACTAAATTTTTTATGTCTTTTAAAAGATTTGGCAGATGTTCTTCCGCTTTATAACGTCCTTTACCACTCATGTTATCTACGCAAATAATACCGCTTTTTAGTTCTCTTGTCCCTTTCCGAACTGTGTCTCGATTCCATCCTAATTCTAATTGTGCAAGCCTTTGCCCTCCTAAACCTAAGCCCTGAACTGTCTGTGCCATAAATTTACGCTTTGCTGCACCTTTTAATTGAGATGCAGTTTCAATTAACAACTTTTTGAGAGAATCAGTTAATACTATAGCCACCAGTTACCACACTCAAAAACTCTGTCATTATTAAAATTACTACAAAAAGGGGATGAAGGGGCTGCCGACGGCAGCCCCTTCATCCCCTTTAAAATGATTATCATTATTGTTTATGGAATAGTTTATTTTCTGGAAGTCCCTAACCCGCCTTGGCTTTACCTCGGAGTTCCGGGGATAGGACAGCAAATTGCAAAGCCCCATTGCGAGTTTTCACACCCTTTGCCCACGTAAGAGCAGCTTCAGTTGCAGTTTGGGGAACGAGGACTTTCTCCAGCAGTTCTATCCGTCGCTGTGCCAACTCCGTATCTTTTTGTTCAGAGACAGCTGGTTTAACGACTGAAGTTCCTATAAGGAAAGCCAGCAAAAGGCTCAACCCAATTGGTTTAAAAGCAATATTTCGCCCTTTTTCAGGATTAATTCGACTTTTTGAGATGATTTTTGACATATCAAATCAATAATTCATCATACGTACAGCTTCCTTGACTTTTTTCGCACAAGGTTTGTTTCTCCACAGTTATGTCTTTCACCTAATCAAGCTGTACAACTTTTTTATGTCTGATATGTGTTCGGTTTTAAGGGAGATCCAAAAAATAAAATATCTAGCCCTTACGGGTTCGCACTCCGGCTTTATGCCGGGAGACCCGTCCACCGCACTTGCTCACCGTCAAAGCTAGATCCAAGGGTACCCAACCAACCATTTCAATACACGGAACCGGTATTTTATTACTTGTAAGTGCCTAAGGAACGTTTTTTGCTCACTTTTCCTCACACTCACCGATAGAATGTATCTATTTTGGAGAGGATCTAATTAACTAAACCTATGCCTCTCAAAACTCGATATTGATTTGCACTATATCGGATAAATATCTCAATGCAGAATAACAGATTTTTGTAAGCGATTTGGCGAAATTTGACGAGCTTTGAGGATTGCTGCCATTAAAAAGGCGAACGCTACAGAGCCTATCACAGCTAAGCATATACCGGCGAATAAATTTTCCGGTTGTTTGTTTTGCAAGATAGTTGCTATAGCTCCGAAGGCATGTATGGTGGCTGAAGTTATATAGCCAATTCCTAAAAGCCTCCAACGTTTTGAAGGTTTCAATGAACTCAAACCGATGAAGTAGCCGAAGTAGCCACTGTATGCAACCTGTCCAGAAAGATCTCCTAAAATTTGGGGAATTAGAAAAGTTAAACCAGCAAAAGAACCACCTATGGCGATTTCTTTATGCACATGCAGCATAGTCTCTACTAATGCAAATCCAGTTGCAGATGCTGTTCCTAAAAGTATTCCATCTATAGGTTCCCATACCCCAATGAGTTCCCGCTTAGGTGATGGAAGTAGTCTGCCTAGCATATAAAGTAATAGTACTGGCAGTGCTTTGAAAAGTTCTTCTAACAATGCCTTTTCTACAAAAGCCTTGGTAATTTGATCAACAATGTGATTTCCTGTGTGAGGTATTGATATATGAAATCCACCTAAAAGCGGTAGACCTGTAGCCAGACCTAAGCTAAATAGCAACCACCAAGGCTTATGCTTATGGCAAAGTTTGTGAATTAAGTAGTGACTTGCGCTAGCTAGATAAGTTGCCAAGATGTAGAGGAAAAATAATTCATTAATTTTCCTAGTAACTAACATCGCTACTACGAATAATACCGTGATAATACCTGGGACAAGGAAACCATTTTGCTTTAAATTCAGTCTAGAGGCTACAGGAAACAATTCCGTGAAGCTAAGGTGATGGGTTTTAAAGTGAATCGGGGAGACCGTAATATCGTTGCTGAGGTAATGTGAGGATGGGCTATGGGTAAAGGTAACAGTAATTATGTAAGGTCCTATTTGTAAAGTGTCCCCATTAGCCAGAATACAGCGTTTCTGAGGTTGACCATTGACAAGGATGCCATTCCTGCTATTTTGGTCAGTAACCACGAAATGATTCTCTTCTAAGTCGATTATGGCGTGGTAGCGAGAAACTTGGTTACTGCTAAGTACTATCCGAGAAATACGTTGATTGTCGATTTCGGCGGGCATTTGGGCGAATTCTCGTCCAAATGCAATGGGCAAACTTAAATGTGGTTCTCGCAATTTTTGCGTTGCTGGTTCTTTCCAACTTAATTGAACTTGAAACATACTAGTCATTGGGTATTACGGTTATGTTGTGCAAATTTGTTGGGAATAAAAGCTGCATATCTTGTCATACTGAGATCCACTTTGTGGAGCGAAGAATCTCGCCACAATCAACTTTTCGGTGCCTGCCCGAAGCAGTGATATAATCTAGAGCGCAATTAGTGTGGAAGAATCAAATTGCTGTAGTAAGTTTTGTTTTCCGTTGCTGTAATACCTACACTTGTTTGTTTAGCTTTTACGCAATTCGTTAAATATTTTTTTCGTTACCGATGACGATCGCGTTCGTTGAGGCAACTGCTGTCCCAATGCCCAGTTTGTTAGCGATTTTGGCATTCTTTTGCATTTTTATTTCCACAGTGCATAAGTCATGATTGCTTACAGCTATTACATAAGATAGGAAAATGCAAACTTAACTGACATGTACGTAAATCAGGGAGAAATTAATGCACATAAGCAACTGGATGTCAATGCGCTCGTTCTAATTTTGTCTAAGTCAATGTGTAAGTCCTCACCGAGAGCGACGCGATCGCCCTCGTAAACGACTTGATATGACAAGGTGTCAGCAAAAATCCGCCCGCACAAACGGCAAAGACGGTTTTTAAGTTTGTGGACTTTCTATTACTTTGCTCGTGGTCAAATAACTTAATTAGCGGAATTCGGCATGAAAAAACGTTTCCAAACTATGTTAAATAAAACTTTTGCCGTTAAACTTCATCACAAATGCTTGACTTATTCGATTGCATCTGGTGTGAGTCTGCTGAGTTTATTACTTTCATCTGCATATCCAGCAAGCGCAGAAACGTCCTTTTCTCTTAGTGATGCAGATTCTGCAAATCAATCTCAGGAAGAATTAAGCGCACCTTCTATGAGCCAGGTAACTAATGTTAATCAGCTTTCTGATGTTCAACCTACTGATTGGGCGTTTGCTGCATTACAATCTTTGGTAGAGCGCTATGGTTGTATTGCCGGGTATCCTAACGGAACGTTTCGGGGTAATCGGGCAATGACTCGTTATGAGTTTGCCGCTGGGTTAAATGCTTGTTTAGCTCGCGTCAACGAACTAATTGCGACAGCGACAACAGATTTGGTCAAAAAAGAAGACTTGGGGACACTGCAAAAGCTTCGGGAGCAGTTTTCTGCTGAACTGGCAAATTTGCGCGGTCGGGTAGATACGCTAGAAGCGCATACTGCAACCATTAAAGCACAGCAGTTTTCCACAACTACCAAACTGCAAGGTCAAGTAATTATGTCCTTGAATGCTGGTGGATTTAGTGGCGATCGCATTGTTGACCCCAGAGGTAACCCAATTCGCAACACAGACACAAATCCAACAGTGTTGTATCGAGCAGGTATTGATTTAAACACCAGCTTCCAAGGAACTGACTTGCTGAAAATTCGCCTTGACACTGGAAGTGGTATTGAATTAGGCAATGGTCGAGTTGATGGTGGTGGAGACAATGCCGCAGGTGTCCTGGAACCAAGTTTTGGCAGTGTTATAGACTACTCAGTCAAGCCACCCACGAATCGTAGTTTCAGTTTAAGTAGACTATTTTACACCTTTAAACCCGCTCAAGATTTTTCCGTCTCTGTTGGTCCAAATATTTTTCCAACCGATTATGCTGACTACAACAGTTACGCAAACCTCAGCTTCTTAGACTTTAGCACTTTGGCATTTGTGAATAACTTTATTCTCTTCCCACTTAACGGTCCAAGTGCAGGGGCAGCAATTGACTGGAAGCCTAGAGGAGGAGCATTTACCTTGCGAGCAGTGTATGCAGCAGCAGACGCGGGGAACCCTGGAAATACCGGACCGATTATCAGTACTTCATCATTTACAGGAGTACTATATCCCCAGCTTAATGGTCCTAATCCTGGTGGTAAGCGGGGCTTATTTGGAGGAGATACCTATCAAGGTTTGGTGGAAGTAGAATATGCGCCCTCTAGGGCTTTTGCTTTGCGTTTGCAATACAGTGGTGGCGAAGTATTAAATAACCGCTTTGATGTCTTTGGCGCAAATTTTGAACTTACTCTCGCACAAGGGTTGGGAATTTTTGGTCGTTACGGTTACGGTAGCTTTAATGGCGTGCAGGACTTTAATGGCACGCAAGACTTAATCAACGTTAAGCCTAATTACTGGATGGCTGGGGTTGCTGTGCGAGATTTGTTTCAACGAGGTGCTTTAGCTGGGATTGCTGTCGGTCAGCCATTTATTGCGAGTCAGATTGGCAATTCAACTCAGACTAATTTCGAGGCGTTTTATAACTACCCGTTTAGTCGCAATATCCAAATCACGCCCACGATCCAAGTGATTAACCATGCAGCAAATCAAGAAAGCAACGGCACAATTGTCACAGGTACATTGCGTACAGTCTTTTCTTTTTAGCGAGATTTGATATCATATCCGCACTCATTACCTTCAAGACCTCTCCCTGCCTTTGACGTGCGTCAAAGTCTTCCCTCCCCTAGTAGGGGAGGGATAGGTTTTGAGTAACAAAACTTGGGAGAGGTCTATTTATTATGGGCAATTCGACGCACATCATATGATTACCCGCAAATCCCAAAGAACCCTTTACGCTTGGACGCTTAGACCCAAGGATAGCGATTTTTGCTTCCAAGCGAGGGTGGACTCCCAATCCCCATCCAAATTTTCCCACTCAAGAGTACCCAGTCCCCAGTACCCAGTCCCCAGTTCAATCGAGAAATTCAGAAAGCTGTTCTAACTTTTTCCAGGCTGCACCGCTTTGAAGAACGTTCTTGGCAAGAACAACAGCTTGAGCAAAACTGTCAAAATAATCTTTAGTTTCCGGAACTGCTTCGCCAACATACAGTGCTAAAGCTGCATTTAAAGCTACTACATCTTGCTGTGCTTGAGTGCCTTTACCTTGAAGGACTGTTTTGAGAATTTCTGCATTTTCTTGGACATCTCCACCCCTTAGTTCACTAATTGGCGCTGGGTTTATACCTAAGTCTTTTGGATCTAGTTGCAGTAGGTGAATTTTTTGTTTTGATAATACAGCCAAGTCAGTTTTATCTCCCAACCCAGCTTCGTCTAATTTTTCGCGTCCGTGAAGTGCGATCGCTCGCCGAGTTCCCATTTTCTGTAAAACTTGAGCAAAGGTCTCTACCAAAGCCGTGTTGTTCACACCAATAACTTGTCCTGTGGGTCGTAAGGGATTAATCAGCGGACCGAGTAAGTTAAAAATTGTGCGGACTTTCAGCTTTTTTCGTAGTGGTGTGATAACTTTCAGAGTTGGATGCCAATCTGGTGCAAACAGAAAAGTAATGCCAACTGCGTCAATGGCTTCTTGAGTCCTCTTGGTGCTTGCCTTGAGATTTAAACCCAAACCTTCCAACACATCTGCTGATCCAGTTTTACCAGATGCTGAGCGATTGCCATGCTTGGCAACTTTGATGCCAGCAGCAGCAGTCACAAAGGCAACCGCTGTAGAAATATTAAATGTTGATGCGCCATCTCCGCCAGTGCCGCAGGTATCAATCAGTGGGGAATTGCCAACGACGCGATCGCGCAATGTTGCTGGTAATGACTGAGAGTATAAAACCTTGACCATGCCCAACAACTCTTCAACAGACACTCCTTTTACCTGAATTGCGGCTAAAATCGCACCCGTCAACACCGGAGGAATAGCTTCTGTAAGCCAGCCTATCATTAAATCAGAAGCTTGGGAAACACTCAGCGATTGACCATCTAGCAATTGCTGCAATAAAGCAGACCAGTTGGGGGGTTCGTAGGTTGAGGAATTAATCATAAGTTTCAATCAGGAAAAACTTCACATTAAAGGCAGGTATCCTACCTGCCCTAAGTTTTACATTTGAAGGCTACTTGGTATAACTGTGAGGATTGTCAGAAACCTCAAACTTGCTTTTGCTCTGGGCAACAGCCGCCAAAATTATTGCAAATAAGCTAGACACCGTAGCCATTGTACTGCTAAACCTGGCTGTAATTTGGACAAGAGTCAACGTAAGAGCGATCGCTACTCCTACACAAGTCTGTTTTATATGCTTTGTTACCTTATAGGCGCGGTAAGTACGAATGACAAATATATAATTGAATGGAATACAGTAGGGGCTGTTAGCGCCGTTGTGCACCTAGGGTCTATGGCATCAATCACGAAAAGCGCTATATAATCCTCGGCATTGTGGTAAATTTATATAGTGCCGAAAGTGACACCCAGATGTTTTAACCACTTCCGGTAGGCGATGGTAGTGCGATCGCGCCTGCTAGTGAAATTCGGGCGTTGCTGAGTCAAAATATGAATTAGCCTCACGCAAAGACGCAAAGAATAAGAGTTTCAAATTTTGAATTTTTCAATTTCATATCTTAATTTAGCAACGCCGAAATTCGGCTGGCATTTTTTAGGGCAGACTTCGTGGTTGTTGGGATACTACTTCAATGTCTTGATTAATAATCTGATTTGTGAAGTCTAGGCAAGTCGATTTAAGCAGGATTGAAAAATTTGGTAACTGTTTGCACATCTTTGTCACCGCGCCCGGAACAGTTGATCACAATTCGGGGACTACCGGTCAATTGTGGACAAAGAATATCTAGGAAAGCGATCGCATGAGATGTTTCTAAAGCAGGTATAATTCCCTCCAGTTGCGAAAGCCTCTGAAATCCTTCTAAAGCTTGCTTGTCTGTCACGCTGTAATATTCAGCACGCTGAATATCTTTCAAATAACTATGTTCCGGACCAACACCAGGATAATCTAATCCAGCACTGATAGAATGTGCTTCAATAATCTGACCATCCTCATCCTGTAGCACATAACTCATCGCACCGTGCAAAACACCTGCTCTGCCTTTTGTCAAGGTTGCTGCATGTTTATCCGTGTCAATACCTTCGCCCGCAGCTTCAATTCCAATTAAACGCACCGTTGCTTCATTCACAAACTCAGAGAAAAGTCCGATCGCATTGGAACCACCACCCACACAAGCTAAAAGAATATCCGGTAGCCCACCCCATTTCTCCTGAGCCTGAGCGCGAGTTTCCTTACCAATTATCGCTTGAAAGTCTCGCACCATCATCGGGTAAGGATGTGGTCCCGCAACCGAACCCAAAATGTAGTGAGTTGTTTCCACATTTGTCACCCAATCCCGAATCGCTTCGGAAGTAGCATCCTTGAGGGTTCCCGTTCCTGCTTCCACTCTTCGCACCTCTGCCCCCATCAACTTCATCCGAAACACATTTAGGGCTTGGCGTTCCATATCGTGGATACCCATGTAAATTACGCACTGTAGACCAAACCGCGCACATACAGTTGCTGTCGCCACACCGTGCTGACCCGCGCCGGTTTCCGCAACAATCCGCTGCTTACCCATGCGCTTTGCTAAAAGCACTTGCGCGAGAGCATTGTTAATTTTGTGAGCGCCTGTGTGATTTAAATCCTCACGCTTTAAGTAAATTTGCGGTCCCGTGCCATCTGGTTTTGCATAGTGGGCGGTTAACCGTTCCGCAAAGTAGAGGGGAGTAGCGCGTCCAACGTAATCTCGCAGCAGTGATTGCAGTTCTTGTTGAAACTCTGAATCGTTGCGGTATTTCTCATACGCGGTTTCCAACTCACTCAGGGCACACATTAAAGTTTCCGGGACGTACTTACCGCCAAATTGACCAAAGCGACCAAGTGCATCAGGTTGCTGATTGAGGGGTGAAGTTGTCAGGTTAATTTGTTCGTTTGCTAACATGGTATCTCCTTGATGAATGAATTTTGGCGTTGCTGAATCACGGTATGAAAAGCTCACGCACTCGCAAGCATTGACGCAAAGAATAATTCATACTCTAATTAAGTAACGCCGATATTACAAGTTACGCATTCTCCTCTTATTTCTCTGCGTTCTCTGCGTCTCTGTGGTTCGTTAAATCCCTAAATGCGTAAGTCTTGTTTTTAATTTTGAATTGCTACAGCGGGGGTAATTGATGCTTTCAAATCGACACAAAAATCTTTAACAGCTTGTAGTCCTTGTTCTGGCGTACCATCTGCTAAACGCTGCACAAAGGCACTTCCGACAATTACCGCATCCGCACCCCAATCTAATAGCTGACGCGCTTGTTCTGGCTGTGAGATACCAAAACCAACAGCAATCGGCTTGTTCGTCACACTGCGGATTTCCTGGAGGACATCCTTAACGCGGTCTTGGATTTGGGAACGCACACCAGTGACACCTGTTACACTAACTAAATAGATAAAACCACGAGATTGACGGGCGATCGCTTCAATGCGCTGTTTGGAACTTGTAGGAGTCACTAACAAAATTACCTCAATTCCTACAGCATCCGCAAGTTCCAGAACTTCACCTGCTTCCTCCAAAGGCAAATCTGGCACTACTAAACCCTTGATTCCGGAAGCAGCAGCTAGCTCTAGAAACTGCTTTTTGCCTAAATTCAAAATAGGGTTGTAGTAAGTAAAGAGGATGATAGGCGATCGCACTTCTTGAGTAACTGTCTTAGCCATTTGCAAAACTTCAGCCAAGCGAGTTCCCCGTTTTAAAGCACGAGTTGCAGCCGCTTGAATCACTGGACCATCTGCGAGAGGATCTGAATAGGGAACACCCAATTCAATAAAATCAGCACCGCTAGCATCTAAAATTTTTAGGGCTTCGGCTGTGGTTTCCAAATCGGGATCGCCTGCTGTGACAAAGGGAATCAGAGCGCACTGGTTGTTTTTACGTAATGATTCAAAGTGTTGAGAAATAGAAGTCATAGGATTTTAGATTTTGGATGAAAGGATTTTAACCGCAGATGAACGAGGCACTGCGTTGCGGAGGTTCCCTCCGTTGTAGCACCTGCCGTGCAGATGAACGCTGATATTTGTCTGTTCTATCTGCGTGTATCCGCGTTTATCTGCGGTTGAATTTTAAATTTTAGATTGACCTCTCCTTTTAGGATAGGGGATAATTAGCTTTCCCTTCCCTGGTAAAAAACTCGGTCGGGAAGTTAGGTTTTAAATTCGCCTACAGCATCAGGATTAAACAAGTTTCTTACAGCTTGCTCTAAATCGGTTTGCTTGACGAGAGATTCTCCAATCAGAACTGCGTCGGCTCCCGCTTCCAGCACAAAAGCTAAATCATCGAATGTGTATAAACCAGATTCACTGACGACTGTAATACCTAAGCTGCTCAACTTTTCTTGACGTTTTGCTAATAAGCGTTGAGTTGTGGCTAAATCAAGGGTAAAATCTTCTAGGTCGCGATTGTTAATCCCGACTAATTGCACATGAGGTAATCCTAGGACGCGATCAAGTTCAGCGAGAGTATGCACTTCTATGAGAGCGGTCATGCCTAGATGCTGAACCATTTGCAGAAAATATTGCAGAGTTTGATCTGGTAAGATGGCGGCAATTAGTAGCACTGCATCTGCACCATTAATTCGTGCCAGATAAATTTGGTAAGGGTCAATAATGAACTCTTTGCAGAGTAAGGGCAGTGCTACGCTCTTTCTAATCTTCCGCAGATTCTCAAAACTGCCTTGGAAAAATTTCTCGTCAGTTAGCACTGATAAACAAGTAGCACCACCTCGCTCATATGCTTGGGCAATCTTCACAGGGTCAAAGTCTGCGCGAATTATTCCTTTACTAGGTGAAGTTTTTTTGACTTCTGCAATCAAGGCTGGTTTGGTGGAACTTTGCCGCAAGGCATTTAGGAAATCTCTGGGAAAAGGGGCAGTACTAATTTGATTTTGTAAATCTGCTAAAGGCAGTTGCTCACGTTTCAGTGCAATTTCTTGCTGTTTATACAATACAATTTCTTGGAGAATATGTTGCGATGCCGATACAATCACTTGGTTGTTCATTTTCGGGATAAGAAATTAAGTTGGTTGCTGGCGACGATTTTGCTTTTGCTAAAAGTAATTAGTTTCCAGCGGCGATAACTGATGCAGTTTTTGTGGTTGTGTATGCATGAACTACATTCTTAATAATTGCCAGACCAACTCCTCCCGCTAAAGTCATGATTGATTCTGGATGGAACTGAACGCCGGCAATTGGCAATGTCTGATGCTCGATTCCCATAATCACGCCATCTTCAGATACGGCTGTAACTTTCAGTTCTTGGGGCAATTTCTCAGGTAGAGCAAACAAAGAGTGATATCTACCAACTTCAAATGATTGCGGTAAGTCTTTGAAAGTGACAGAATCTTCAGCAACAACAGAAACAGCAGATACTTTGCCGTGTTGGGGATAATTGAGAACTCCCAGTTCACCCCCGAAAGCTTCCACAATTGATTGTAATCCTAAGCAGACACCAAAGATGGGTATTTGCCGTTTTGTGCAGGCGGCAATTGTCTCTGTTACATGAAAGTCACTGGGTTTACCAGGTCCGGGAGATAAAACAACTAGGTCTGGATTTTCTGCATCGAAGACTGATTCCGCAAAACCATGACGTAATGTTGTGACTGTGGCACCAGTTTGCCGGATATAGTTTGCTAGTGTGTGAACAAAAGAGTCTTCATAGTCAATTAGTAAGACACGCTTACCAGTCGCTGCGTTAGCTTGGTGTTGCTCTTTGTTTAAGTGGCTTGACAAATTGGTATTGGTGTGAAGTACCTGGTTAAGTGTTTGAAAAAGAGCAGCAGCTTTGGTGATAGTTTCTTGAGCTTCGGCTTCGGGATCTGAATCGTAAAGAACTGTAGCACCAACGCGCACTTCTGCAATTGTGTCTTTCAGCCGGATAGTCCGCAGAATTAAACCTGTGTTAAAGTCGCCTTTGAAGGTTAAGTATCCGACCGCGCCACCATACCAACGTCGAGGACTGTGTTCGTGCTGTTCGAGAAACTGCATTGCTGACAGTTTTGGTGCCCCTGTAACTGTTACTACCCAAAGATGAGTGAGAAATGCATCCAAAGCATCAAATTCAGGTCGAATTACGCCTTCGACGTGATCTACTGTGTGGATTAAATGACTGTACAATTCAATTTGGCGACGACCAATTACTCGGACTGAACCAGGTTCACAAATGCGCGATTTGTCGTTGCGATCAACATCGGTACACATAGTTAGCTCAGATTCATCTTTGCTTGAGTTAAGCAGCTTTTGAATTTGAACAGCATCAGCGATCGCATTTTCTCCCCGGCGAATTGTACCGCTGATTGGGCAGGTTTCCACACGTCTGCCTTCAACCCGGACAAACATTTCTGGAGATGCACCGATGAGATACTCGCCACCCAAATTAAAGATGAAGCCGTAGGGACTGGGATTAATCTGCTGTAGTGTTCGGAATAGTTCGCTGGGGGAATTTTCGCACTGCTGAAAGAAACTTTGACTGGGAACAACTTCAAATAAATCGCCGCGACGGAAGTAATCGAGTGCTTTATTCACCTGTTGCTCATACTCACCGTTTTCATGGTCAGAGGCTTGATTGGGGGTAAGATTTTTACCTTTGTAATCAATAATTTCGCCGTTGCGAGGCAAATTTCTGGTGCTACCATAGTTGGTGACAAATTCATACTGCACGCGAAATGCGTTTTGCAGATAGTGATCGACAATTACCAGTTCATCAGGTAGATACAGTAACATATCCCGTTGGTCTGGCGATCGCTTCAAGTACTTTGGCATTTGCTCAAACTGGAAAACTAAGTCATAGCCAAATGCACCATAAAGTCCTAAATGGTCATCTTCAGGACTTTGAAAAGCAGATAAAATCTCGCGGACGATACTGAAAACCGATGGTTGGCGACTTCTTTCTTCTTCTGAAAATAAACGTTCTGTTAATCGGACAGAGCCTGTTACACAATTGTTATCTTTCTTGACTTCTTGCAATTGCGGATGCTTATATAGAAGTTTTATCAAATAAGGAAGCAGCACCATGCCTCGTTCATTGTGTGCTGTGAGTGTAAAAGAGTTCTCGCAAGTAACGAGTTCTAGGGGCGGATTAACAAAGCCAATTTCCCATCTTTTGTAGCGTCCTGGGTATTCATAGCTACTTTTTAACAAGCCACCGCGTTGAGAATCAAGACGTAATAGAATCTCTTCGATGCCAGTTTCGATGGAAGTTTTATTTACAGACCGAGAAACAAAAATTCCGCCTTTCGTGGTGTAGCAATGAGTATCTAAAAACATGAGTAATTCCTCTTTACTGAGAAATGTGCAATGTTAATAACAAAAACTAGGGAAAAGTGAAGCTGGAAAAATATTGTTGATAAAATCAGTTATCAGTATTTGAGGTTGTAACTGATAACTGATGAATACTTTAGACACCTGCGAAAGAGGAACTTTTGGAGGCAATGGCAGAAGTTGCAGTTGCGAATGGTGATTTACCACGACCAAAGTATTGCGCTAGGGGAGCTAAATCCTGCATTAGTTGCTCAAAAGCTTCGAGTGTGAGAGATTGAGGTCCATCTGAAAGTGCTTTAGCTGGGTTGGGGTGAGTTTCAATCATCAGGGAATCTGTACCAGATGCGATCGCAGCTTTTGCCATTGTTGGTACATACTGGGAGTAACCGGTGGCGTGGCTGGGGTCAATCATAATTGGCAAGTGAGTAAGCGATCGCAATACCGGTACTACAGATAAATCTAGGGTATTGCGGGTATATTTTTGGTCAAAAGAGCGAATTCCGCGTTCGCATAAAATCACATTCGGATTACCAGCAGCGAGAATGTATTCAGCCGCCATCAGCCATTCTTCAATCGTCGCTGACAGTCCCCGCTTCAACAGCACCGGCTTACCTGCTGCGCCTACTTTCTTCAATAGTGGGAAATTCTGCATGTTGCGAGCGCCAATTTGCACGACATCCGCCACTTCTGCAACCTTCTCCAAGTCGGCTGTATCCATCACTTCCGTGATAATGCCCAGTCCGGTAACTTCGCGTGCCAAAGCTAACAACCCTAAAGCACTCTCCCCGTGACCTTGGAAAGCGTAAGGTGAAGTACGGGGTTTGTATGCCCCTCCTCTAAGAAACTGCGCTCCAGCGGCTTTTACTACCTGCGCTGTTTCCACAATCATCTCTTCGTTTTCTACGGAACAAGGACCAGCTACTACAACTAGGGGGTGGTTTTGACCAAAAGTTACTAATCCGTTAGGAGTTGGTACAACTACCTCACTAAGTTCTCCATGACGAAATTCTAAAGAAGCCCGTTTAAAAGGCTTATTCACTCGTAGAACCTGCTCAACAAAAGGACTTAATTGTTGAATTTGTTGAGGATTAAGAGCCGCAGTATCACCCACCAAACCAATCACAACTTTGTTATTACTTTCAATTGTTTCTGGTATGAAGTTCCAATTGCGGAATTCTTGGATTAGGCTCTCAATTTCTGCTGATGGAGTAGCGGTTTTCATTACGACGATCATTTTTCAAATCTCCTAAAATTTCACGTTTTCTTTTGCTTGGTCACTTTACCTATTTAGCAGTGAGCTTTTTCAGCTTTTTATTAAAGTTGTTGCTCTCAACTGCTTACAATACCTTTCAGATGTTTTTCTGGGAATTACGCAACTGGTGAAAAAAATCTCAACTCCAAGTAAACTAAATATGTAAATTCACTTCAACTTTCCTAGAAACAAGAAGTAATCTCGAAGGTGTTAGCCTGTCGCGCATTTGCCATCAATCTCGTTACGTGAAATAAATAAATGCCAGGGTTTGCAGCTTATGCACTCATCCTTAGCTACTCCCAGACGAAACACGTGCAAATTTTTCCTCAAACGGGGGAAAGGGGTTTGAGGAGGATGTTGCAAAAAGTTTGGCTGGTTAAGGCTTTGGAGAATTTCGCAAGGCTTGGTGCAAGATATGAACGTAATTACAGCAGCTTTCCTTGTAAATAGACCACATTGTAGGGGCACAGCACTGAATAGCCCCTACGCATGGTTGTGGTTCAAATACATGAAAAATGCTGTAAACTAAGACTTACGCTGTGGTAACTAAAAATTGCCAAAAAATGGATTTAACGAAACCGCATCAGGCGCACAGACAAGTCTGAGCAGCGGCTTTCACTGTTGACGCGTGAACGTCCTTTAATAATTTGTTGTTTACTCAAAGCAAAGAACGTATAAGATTAATAGAGTCTGGCATCCGTCCTGTAAACTGTGACAGAAGAATCCCCAGATATCAATATATGAGGCAAGCATCAGGAATCTACCGATTGTTTATTAGACTTGCTATTTGACCCAGGTAAAAGCTGCCCCAAATATCCCCCAATGCCAAACTTAGCAATATCTGCAAAGCTTGAGCGAGATTCCTTATCTACAATAGCTATTGCAAATGCCCCAATTACCAAAAATAATACAACTGTTCCACGAACAGAAAGCCTTTGAATAAATTTTTCAGCAAGCGATTCTTTAATCATTGATTACTTTTACGACGCTCGACTCCCTTTAAATTTTCGTGAATACGATTAAACTTATGGTCAATTTTTTCATTTAACCCATGAAGCATGTAGTCCACCCATTCTTTACGGACTTCATATTCTTTGACGTGTACGTTAAAATCACCCTGGAGTTTTTGAATTGCATCAAAAATTTTTTCTTCTGTCTTTGCAACTTGATAGGCAATGCCAGCAAGTCCTAAAATAGCAATGCTTAACTCAATCAAATCTTTCATTGATTTAGCCCAAATAATAAACTTTGGACTTCTAACGCTTTAATGTTCAAAATGCTATAAAGGTACAGTAAATTAAAACCAGAGGAATTTAAAATGGCAGGCGATATATCACTAGTTCCAATTAGTCCAATTGGTATAGTTGCTCTTGACCCCAGAATTACCGTAGATTTTCAAACACGTTCTACAATTGGTACATCTGATATTAGCCGAACAGACTATATGAATTTAATTGTGACTATAACTAATCTCAAGTGTAATGACTTTTACTCAATTTTGGAGAATTTAAAAGCGAATATAGCCTCTAATATTACTACTACAACTGATTAATATATTAATGATGAGAAGTTAGAAATTTCTCATCATTAATATATTAATTAAAGTAAATCTGATAACTTGACTATTCCGCCTCCACCACCTTTAAGAATAGAAATCCCATCACCAAGTAATCCACCTAAATCACCGCCACCTAATCCACTTAAACCACTACCACTTGCATTAGCTTGATGAATAACTCCACCCCATTGATATTTGCGTTGCTTGGGACTAATGCAACCAATAATCAAGCTAGCCTTTTTACAAGTTTTTAGAAATTCGACGAACTCGTTCACAGAAACGTTTTTACTAACACCGATGGTAAAACTTCCAAATATTCTTTCTTCGGTATTATTGGTTCCAGTTTTACCAGTTCTTTGTTCAGATGCCTTAGATTTGGGAACCTTAATTTTAGTACCGGGTTTGACTAGAATTGTGTAGCTAGCAAAGCGAAACCCCGCTCGTTTAGTGTATTTTTTACCTTTATTAAGAACCTCATGCTTGGCTTTACCTGTAGCCTCAAAAGTTCCATATTCAGGGTAAAGAGGCTTAAAGCCAAACCAATTACCGTAGGGTTCTTTCATTAGTACGCGTCCACCAAAAGCTGGCACATCATACTCTAATCTAGCGCCTCTTGTTGGTCCACGTTTACCACCAGATGAACTACTAGAAGTTGAAGAACTTCCGTTACCATTTCCATTCCCATTACCTAAAATTCCTAATTGTTCGGCTAGACCAACGACTGTGCCCCCCCGTTAACAACTGAGGCTATATCAACGATTTTTCACCACCTACTATTCTGTTTACTTGTCAATTAAGGAAGAAAAGCAGTACATCGATCAACAAGCTTTCCGGTAACAGCCGTGTCAGACAATGAAAGTGCAATTTGTCCTACAATTGTTTTTGTGTCAAAGTTAGTACCAACAGTTACGCGATCACTTACCGCTGTTGGATTATTAGTGTTGTAAATATTCTCTCTAGCAGTTAATTCAATAAGAATGTACATTGCTTGCTGCTCAAGAGAAGTAAGGGCGACTAATTCGTTATATTTAGCGCCGCTTGCAGCAGTAATAGGTGCAGTCATCGTTATTTTCCTTCTTTAAGCTTACATTGTTTTACTTTAAGCAAAGGGAATTAATTTAGCCTCTGTTAAACTACCTAGCAACCCCCCGTAGACCCTTAAGGCTCAACGAATTTTGTTATTTATTTTTAATCTAGAAATACGCAACCCAATCAGGGTTAGTATTCTTAAGTCCTACAGAAAAATACTTAGCCATTTTGGGCTTCATATATTTTTCAGCAATAGGTTGTCCGTTTCTGTCTCCGACCTTTAAAGTTGCTCCTTCTAAGTAAGCAGGCTGAATAACAGCTTTAATAAGTTGAATAACTCTTTCGCATTCAGATTTATTAAAGCAATTAACAATAACTTTGGAATTATCAGATAAAGTCAAAATGGCTTCTGTATCCCCTTTTCTATAGCCATCAACAGGACATTCAGTCCATTTAGTATCTGCTACAGGATGTGGAATTGTAATTGGGTACGCAGGTGGACCTATTTTACCGCTTGCTAATAACTCACCAAACTGAATAATTACTTGTGGTCTGTGAGCTTCAGGACGAATCTGCCACCATTCAGGGACGGCAGCAAAAGAATTACGCTCCTTACATTTTTCAGTTTCAATTGCTGCCAGTCTTTCAAAATTTAAAGTTTCTTGTAACTCAGTTCCTTGAAGTACAAGAATATTTTGATTTTTTAAATAGGCTTGATTTCCGTCGCAGTGGTCAAAAACTAATACTGAAATTGTTGTAAGTTTCACCGCGTCATCTCCCTTTTCACCCTTATCTCCCTTTTCACCGTTTTTGCCAGATTCACCGCGCTCACCTTTATCTCCTTTAGCCCCAGGTTCACCGCGCTCACCTTTATCTCCTTTTTCGCCGCGCTCGCCGTCATATCCTTTTAGACCGCATTCGCCGTCATCGCCTTTATCACCGATATCC
>CAXTNZ010000133.1:0-18245 GCA_964245695.1 uncultured bacterium
CTTCCCCACTGCCCCCCTCCTCCTTCGTAGCTTTAGACAAAACTCGCTTAACTGTCACGCTTTCTGGCTTAGGTTTAACCGGCTTTGAAGCTGAGGAAATTCTTGATGAACTAGGTGTGACAGCAGAATTTGCATCACTGCAACATCTCACCTTTATTATCAGCTTGGGCAATACTCATGCTGATATTGAGCAATTGGTGCAAGGTTTCACTACTCTTGCCAAATATGACCGCGTCAAAAAACAGAAAAATGACTTGAAATTGCCCAAACTTGTATGGGATGATTTTATTACTCTGGGTAATTCTGTGCGTATGTCACCCAGAGAAGCTTTTTTTGCGGCTTCAGAAAAATTACCCATCCAAGAAACTACGGAACGGATTTGTGCTGAAATTGTCTGTCCTTATCCTCCAGGAATTCCTGTGCTAATGCCGGGAGAAGTCATTAGCCAAACTGCTTTAGAATACTTGCAACAGATTCAGTTAATAGGTGGATTTGTCAGTGGTTGTGCGGATGCTAGCCTAAATACACTTAAGGTTGTCAAGACTAAACCTTAGTCAATTTCAACTACTCACTGCTTAAGGTTACTGCCCCTAAGTGGTTAGCACCTTGCGGTAAACGATCTTGTCATCACCGACTTGGTAGAAGTCCCGAATCCGCGCTTCCTCTTCATAACCGCATTTGCGGTAGAACTCGCGCGTAGACTCGAAACTTGGCACCCCTGATGTTTCTGCCAGCAGTATGCGTCCGCCTTTCTCTGTCAATGCTTGTTCAACATAGCGCAGTAGTAGCGCACCGCGTCCTTGCCTTTGGCGGTCCGGTCTAACGGCGATTAATTGAAGATTCCACGTCTGGTGGGTCATCCGTTCTGGCTCGCAGTAAGCGATCCCTACTGGCTCGTCGTCATCGTCAGTAAACCATAAGTTCTCGCTGTCGCTGTTGCTGAAGTACTCAGCCAGCATTTCGTCAATTTCATCAAGTTGGCTCGGCTCGAACAACCCAGTCGCTTTAGCTAGGGCAATTAACGCGGTTGTGTCATCGGGCGTGGTTGGTCGAATCATAGTGAACTCAGTATAAATGTAAAAGCAGTAGCAGGAGATACGGATAGCGCTAGGACATTCTGTAAAAGAAACTAACAAGAAGCGATTTATTGATAGTATTTTCTTGAGAATAGTTTCGCTTCACTTACTGTGCGATCGCTAGCTCATTTTCTTCGATGACTTCATAACCATTAGCGAGTTGCTCAATTGCGCGATCAATCAAATCTAGACCATGCTGCACTTTATCAACCACACTCAACTGTCCGCGTAAATCAGCAGCACCAGCGAAGTTTTTAGCATACCAAGTCATGTGCTTGCGTGCCTGACGTACACCGCGATCGCCTTTATATTCCCACAAAGCTTGTAAATGTTCCCTAGCACATTCCAACCGTTGAATTGGCGTTGGTGTCGGTAACAATTCCCCAGTTTTCAGGAAGTGATCAACTTCTCCCACCAAAAACGGATAACCCAAAGTCCCCCGCGAACACATTACCCCATCAGCACCAGTTTGCTCCAAACACTTCACCGCCGCTTCCACCGAGAAAATATCTCCATTGCCAATCACGGGTATAGAAAGCACCTCCTTAACACGCGCAATCCATTCCCAGCGAGCGTTACCATTGTAACCTTGGGCGCGGGTGCGTCCATGCACCGTAATCATTTGCGCTCCAGCGTCCTGCATCCGTTTGGCAAAATCGAGAATCGTGATTTCCTGGTCGTTCCAACCGATGCGTGTTTTCACCGTCACAGGTACATTTACTGCCTTCACCACTTCCCGTACAATTGCCTCAGCTACATCTGGCTGACGCAACAGCGAAGAACCACCACCATTCTTGGTGATTTTATTTACCGGACAACCCATGTTGATATCAACAGTATCAGCGCCTTCTTTAACCGCTTTCACTGCTGCTTCAGCGAGAAAATCCGGACGACAGTCAAACAACTGAATGCTAATCGGTCGTTCATTTGGATCTACCTCCATAATTTTCGGCAGTTGCTTGACATAGTGCAACCCCGTAGCATTCACCATCTCCGTATACATCATCGACTCTGGCGCATAACGACGCACCAAACGGCGAAACACCAAATCAGTCACCCCAGACAAAGGCGACTGTAAAACCCGGCTTTTCACCTCAAGGGGTCCAATTTTTAGGGGTGTTGAAAGTCTAGCTTTGAGTTCGGGAGACAGCATAAACAATTCTTGATTTCAAAAAGGTAAATATTCAACCGTATTCATCGATTCTTTTGGCTCAGAGGCTTGTGCAATTAGCTTTAGATATTTGACTATACTGCCCAATTGTGCCTTGTAACTAAAGTCCAAAAATCAACCTGAAAAATTTATATTCAGTAGAGACGTTTTAATTGCCGCGCATCTGTATCCAGCCTACTAACACAAAGACAGCTTGACCATATATGGCTTTTGACGGCAAACACCACTATATAGTTACGGTTCACCCTAATTACTGAAAGTGCTTATTCTCATACATTAGACGAAGTGGAAGCAAATAAATCAATGAGCCAACTAGACAAGCCTTGAAGCAACCGTCCCAAACAAGGTTCGGGAAACCCTCCTTCATAGACTGCCTGCACAGGCTCAGTATATATATCAGCATAGCCTGGGATTAAAAGCCAAGGATTGCCAAAAAAAGGTATTCATGCTGAACTAGCTGCTTCTTAACCCAGTTGGTTCAAAATTTAGTCCTAATTACTCCCATTCATTTTCATTCGTTTGTAGTTATACGGAGCCAGCACTTAAAATGGCAAAAGTAGTAGGAATTGACTTAGGTACGACAAACTCCTGCGTCGCAGTGATGGAAGGTGGTAAACCCACAGTTATTGCTAACGCGGAAGGATTTCGGACAACGCCTAGTGTAGTAGCATTTGCGAAAAATGGCGATCGCTTGGTTGGACAAATCGCCAAGCGTCAAGCGGTGATGAACCCGGAAAACACCTTTTACTCGGTGAAACGCTTCATCGGACGCCGTTTCGACGAAGTTACCAAAGAAACTACCGAAGTTTCTTACAAAGTCGTCAGTAGCAGCGGCAACGTCAAGATAGAATGTCCAGGACTTGGCAAAGCATTTGCACCAGAAGAAATTTCTGCACAAGTTCTTCGCAAACTAGTTGAAGACGCTAGTAAATATCTTGGCGAAACTGTTACCCAAGCAGTAATTACCGTTCCCGCTTACTTCAACGACTCGCAACGCCAAGCCACCAAAGATGCTGGTAAAATTGCGGGGGTCGAAGTTCTGCGGATTATCAACGAACCTACCGCTGCTTCTTTAGCATACGGGTTTGACAAAAAGAGTAACGAAACCATCCTTGTATTTGACCTTGGTGGTGGTACTTTCGATGTGTCTGTCCTCGAAGTGGGTGACGGCGTATTTGAAGTGCTAGCAACATCTGGTGATACTCACCTGGGTGGTGACGACTTCGATAAAAAAATCGTTGACTACTTAGCCGATCAGTTCAAGAAAGACGAAGGTGTCGAACTGCGGAAAGATAAACAAGCCTTACAACGTCTGACTGAAGCCGCTGAAAAAGCGAAAATTGAACTTTCTAGCGTCACCCAAGCAGAAATCAACTTGCCATTTATCACAGCTACCCAGGATGGTCCCAAGCACCTGGATATGACGCTGACTCGCGGTAAGTTTGAAGAATTGTGTTCCGACTTAATTGACCGTTGCCGCGTTCCCGTAGAAAATGCGCTGCGTGATGCTAAATTAAGCAAGACCGATATTGATGAAGTTGTGTTGGTCGGTGGTTCTACCCGGATTCCCGCCGTGCAACAGGTGGTGAAAACTGTTTTGGGTAAAGACCCTAACCAAAGCGTTAACCCCGATGAAGTTGTAGCCGTTGGTGCAGCGATTCAAGCGGGTGTGCTTGCAGGTGATGTCACGGGTATCTTGTTGTTAGATGTATCACCTTTGTCCTTGGGTGTAGAAACCTTGGGCGGTGTGATGACCAAGATTATTCCTCGCAACACCACAATTCCCACTAAGAAATCAGAAGTCTTCTCCACCGCCGTGGATGGTCAAAGCAACGTGGAAATTCACGTTCTCCAAGGCGAACGCGAGATGTCAAATGATAACAAGAGTTTGGGAACCTTCCGCCTTGATGGTATTCCCCCAGCACCTCGTGGTGTACCGCAAATTGAAGTCATCTTTGACATTGACGCTAACGGTATTTTGAACGTTACCGCCAAAGACAAAGGCACCGGTAAGGAGCAGTCTATCAGTATTACAGGCGCTTCTACCTTAGATAAATCCGATGTTGAGCGGATGGTCAGAGATGCGGAACAAAACGCTTCTACTGATAAAGAGCGTCGTGAGAAGATTGAACGCAAGAACCAAGCCGACTCTTTGTCATACCAAGCAGAGAAGCAACTGCAAGAATTGGGCGATAAAGTCCCTGCTGCTGACAAAACCAAAGTCGAAGGTTTGGTGAAAGACCTGCGGGATGCTATCTCCAAAGAAGACGACGAGCAAATCAAGAAGTTGACACCAGAACTACAACAGGCGCTATTCGCGGTTGGTAGCAATATTTACCAACAAGCTGGTAACGGTGCTACTCCTGGCGCTGAACCTCAAGATGGCGGTTCTACCTCGTCTGGTAGCGGTAGCGGTGATGATGTGATTGACGCTGATTTCACTGAAAGCAAATAATTCTTTAGGGGTAGGGCATTGCCTTATCCCTACCTAGCTAATATTGCCCATCCAAGCATAAGCCTGGGTGGGGATTTTTTTATTTAATTAAAAATGCAAAATTAAAAACGAAGAAGTTAATTTTTTAAATTTTAATTCTTAATTACGAACTCTTTTAAAACTAACGGAGATTAAAATGCCATATCCACAAGCACCTTGGACCCTTAAAGGCTACGCTATCTCAACTGTGCATTTAGTCGATGTTGACAAAGTGCGCCACCTTATCCCCTCAGAGTTAAATATTATCTCTGTATTGCCTGGGAAAACTCTGAGTGTGGTGTATGTATCACATTACGGGTCGGGTTCGGTGTTGGAATACAGCGAGTTAATTGTCGCTCCCGCCGTTGTGGGTTATCAGGGTAAAATCGGCGGTTGGGTTTCCCATATTTATGTAGATAATCCTGATTCTGTAGCTGGTGGTCGAGAGATTTGGGGACTACCAAAGGAAATGGCTGAGTTTACCTGGGAAAATGGAAAGCATCTGACTGTCCGTCAGGGCAATCAGGTTTTATGTAGTCTTGATTACCAGCAACAAAGCTTGGCGTGGCGACAGTGGTTAGGCGGTTCTGCTTTTAGTACCAAGGGCGCTAATTTGCTGATGTTCCCGGCTGAAGTTGAGTCTCGCTTGGGTTTGATTGGTTCTAAGTTAGAAGTCCCCGCCGAAAGTCCTTTTTCTGGGATAAATTTAGGTCAGCCTTTTTTAAGCGTGCGCTGCGAAGAGATGATTTTGCGGGTTGCGGCACCAGAAGTTGTGGGACAAAGGGTAGTTGAGTTGAGTTATCGGTAGAATTTTAACCCAAAAGCGCGATCGCACTGCTGACACCTTCATGCGATCGCCTGAAGTTGTATTTTGGGTAAAAGTTTGTTTGATTACCCCATATTCAACACTTTCCTTAACACCGCTTGGTCTTCTGATTTTGCTTTTAAGCGACCATTTTCGACATCTCTAATCCAGCTTTGGCTTTTACCTGTTAGTTTTGCCAACTCTCTTTGGGAGAGATTCAGATTTTTTCGCGCTTGTAAAATCTGTTCGCCGAGCAAATCTCCGGTAGTTTTTATCTTTTTTCTAGTTCTCGCAACAGTTTGTCGCTGCTTTTTTTCAGAGATTTGCTGTTCCCATTCTGGCGGCAGTTCAAAGGACAAAATTCGGGCATTCATCAGCAGATTCCACTTACCGCGAGGACCAGTGTCTGTAAGACGGGTGTCGCTGCCGCCGTCTTGAGTCCAAAATTCTAATGCTTCTTCTGGATCTTCGGGAATATCAATCAACTTTGCCCACAAAGGTTGAATTTCTGGTGGATAGGTAATTGGGTCGAAAATTGCTTTGATTCCATAATGATGGAGAATTTCCAAGTCGCTTTCAAAGGTTCGTAGCAGGCGTTTGCGTTCTTCTCGTTGTCTGGAAGCTTGCTTGACTTTTTCCTCACCGTAAGCAACGCGCAGCAAGGTGGGAATGGTGATGCGTTGTTCTTTGCCCATTTTGGTTTTAAACAGCAACCATAGCATTAGTCGCGCTCCACCTTCATGTTGTTGCCAAATGCTCATGATTGTGGTTAACAGGGATTTGGGCAGACTGCGGTATTGATAAAATGCAGTTCGCTGTTTGCATCCTTGTTTGTTTAAGAAATATTGCGCCCAAATGCCGGTTCTGACTTTAAAAGTTAGCCCAACCAGATATTTGCAGCCAATGTTGTCTTCTTGAAAGTGGTGCTGAATGTCCATTATGTGCCACAAGCGGCTCCCTGCAACTGAAAATCCTCTAACTCGACCTTGTTGGGGCCAGTCAATGGTGGCAATTAGCGAGCAAGCTTGCAGTACGATATTTTTCATTAAAGC
This sequence comes from uncultured bacterium, assembly GCA_964245695.1. Classification (GTDB taxonomy): domain Bacteria; phylum Cyanobacteriota; class Cyanobacteriia; order Cyanobacteriales; family Nostocaceae; genus Hassallia. Next base: position 6,578 of record CAXTNZ010000133.1, read on the forward strand.
GAGTTTGGTGTTTTTACTTAAGTCTTTGCGTTTCTCCAACCCTAAATATTTCTCTATTTGGCGATCGTCGATCACAAACTCTTGCTCCCAAGGTTGATCTTGAGCCGTGGCATAAGCTGCAAAAATTAAATGGATGCAAGCAGCTCTAATATCAAGAGCCTCAACTGCTGCTAACTCTGTTGCTTGATCGCTGACTTTAAATGGATCGCTGATGTGAAATGCGATCGCTCCCCGACCTTGGTTAAGTTGTCTGCCATAACACAAGAAACCCTGTTCATCGATTTCCCAAGGTAGAGATGTTCGCTGCGCCAATACGTTGCAAGCTTCCCAAATAACGATCGCTGATGCAAACGGGTTACTTTTACCGTTGGCAAACAAATCCGAACTTGCTGCATCTCTGGGTTCAACTTTGCATCTCCCCTTTTTCGCTCGCCAAGGAATCGGGGACTTTGTGGGACAGGCTTTCACACATTGGGGTTCGGGGTAATAACCTTCGCAGTTATTACAAAGACAAGGGTCGATCCAGTATTCGTCGTTTTCAACTTTGATTGCACCTGTAGGACATTGGGGACGGCAGTTATCACATCCAACGCAACTGTTGTTAGGAATTGTATAAGGCATACGGCTATCGCCACTCTACTCGCTCTCGATGTCTGGCTCAAGTCTCTCCAGGATGTATATACTTTATTTACTACTCACCACCACAATAGTTCGGCGGCAAGAATACTATTTTCTTGCCAAATTAATGAAGAAACATCCATATTCAGTAATTTGCATTCAATTGAATGCTATAAAGGCTTTTAACCGAAGCCTAATATCACCTATTTATTAAATATATATTTCACGAATCTTAAGATAAGTTTGTTCACGATGATCTAGGAAATATTTTTAAATATATTACCTCAGAAGATACTAGGCAAACATTTTCTCCTTGAACATAATGACTTTTTATAATTGTTAGGAGCGAACATCTAATCTTTTTATTAAGATGAATTCTCCTAATTATTAATATTATTAATCCTTAATTTTCCTAATTATTTTGTTAGATGTATTACAACTAATAAGAAAATAAATATATTTTTTTGGAAAAAATACCAAAAGTATGATATTACCTTTAGATTTTGTTATATAGGCGATCGCCTAAAAGGTAAATTTCACATCATTTTCTTTCTCTAATAAATGTTCACTATATACAGGCAAAGTTGAAAAGGCAATTTTGTATATCTAAATACTGTTTCGTATTTTTTTATTTTCAACGCATATTTATTGAAAAAGACTATCCGAGCTAAGATAATTTTTCCCAAAAATTGGTAATTTAATCATCAGTTATTCATTGCTATTTCCAGGTAAATAAGGATTTTTACTTCTCAGGAATCGACTGCGAGTACAAATCTCCATTTTCAGCTAAAATTGGCATAAACTGAGTATATAAGCATTCTCTGCGTCAACATCTAATTTAAATTATTGGTAAAAACTTTCATTTAAAAAATTTAAATAAATTTAAATTACTCAAGCTATTAACTAAAAGTCATCAAAGTTTGATAGATACACAAATCATTTGTTAATACCAAAGCCAGCTAATTAAGATTAAGTTAGGATGAGAATAAGAGTTCAAATAGATTTGTAGGCAAAATTGCTGAGGTAGATTCATGGCACAACTAACAGGCTTGACATTTGGCGGTAAGACTTGGACACCAAAATTTGTTAAAGATATTGACCAAGAAAAGTGCATTGGCTGTGGCAGATGCTTTAAAATTTGCGGACATAATGTTCTGCAATTGGGGGCGCTGAACGAAGAAGGCGAACTTGTGGAAGACGAAGACGATGATGAAATCGAACGGAAAGTGATGTTAGCCGCAAACCCTGAAAACTGTGTTGGTTGTGAAGCTTGTGCGAGGATTTGTCCTAAGAACTGCTACACCCATGTCGCATTAGCAAATTAGGGTTTTTGTCTTTTCACGGCGCTATTAGCGGAAAACAGAATGCCAAACACTACTGCCACTTAGTATCTACGCCGGCAGCGCAAGGTAACCAGAGGGGAATGCTGGATACTTACCGGAACTACGCAAAAAGTTCACAGTAAAACAATCCATAAATCGTAAATTGTCAGCTATTAACAAACTTAAACTTGCAGCTAATATAGCCTAGGTCAGTGGTTAGGATTAACAGTGACTAATGAAGGCAGAAGAATAAAGGATGAATTGAAGAAATCGGTACAAGCAAGCGGATTAATCCGCTCAGGTTCACTTCATCCCAGAAGTTCTGAGCGCCAAAAGCGGAGAACTTCGAGCGGGGGTTTCCTTCGAGCAAAAGTTCGGTGGGCGTTCAGACTTCTGTATTTATACTTCACCATTCATCCGGTAGTTAAACCTTTCTGCTTTTAGTTAGCTACAAACAGAAATATCCAAAAAAGCTAGGAGTAGAGATATAGTAGTAACTTTTTTGGGGGAAAAGATGTTAAAAAATATAGATATTTTTCCCTCATTGTCTGGGAGCAATGTAGAAAATGAATGGGGGAAAGCCAAAAATTCTGCTTGTGAAGATGATGCGTACACAAGCGAGAAAACTATTCTCTTTCCTGGCTAGGGATAAACATCAAGAATACAGGATGCGATGTCCTGGGGTAAAAAGAAAGCAAATCACACGTTTAACCACGTTGTACACAGCAGGTATGTATGCAACAAATTCCTGTTTCATTATTAACTCTAGTTGCTGGGATATTCGTCACAGTTGTAAGCATCTGGGTTGGTCAAAACCATAATCTACTGCCGGTGCAAGCTTCAGCACAAGCGCCTTTGGTGGACGGGTTTTTCAACGTCATGTTCAGCATTGCGATCGCCCTCTTTTTGGTAGTAGAAGGAACCATCTTAATTTTTGCTATTCAGTTTCGTCGCCGGCAAGGAGATGATACGGATGGTCCGCATATTGAGGGCAATCTTCCTTTAGAAGTTTTTTGGACGGCAATCCCAACACTAATTGTCCTCGGTTTAGGAATTTACAGTGTTGATGTTTTTAACCGAATGGGAGGGTTTGAAGCACCAGGGCACATGATGGCTCATGCTAATACCCCATCTCATGTTGCCCAGATGCCGGGGAGTGCGATCGCTGCTACCTTAAGCAGTCCCTCTGACATAGAATCAGAAATTGCCGCGCCAGCAGGTACTCGTAAAATTGGCATTGGCGCGACTCCCCAAGAGTTAGGCAAAGTTGCCGACTTGGTAGTTGATGTCACCGGGATGCAGTTCGCTTGGATATTTAACTATCCCGAAAGTGGCGTTAGTTCTGGAGAATTACACGTCCCAATCGGTGCCGACGTGCAACTCAACTTGTCTGCACAGGATGTCATCCATTCATTCTGGGTGCCGCAATTTAGATTGAAGCAAGACGCAATTCCCGGTATACCTACTCAACTGCGATTCGTCGCTACCAAAACCGGTACATACCCCGTAGTTTGTGCAGAACTATGCGGTGGCTACCACGGTTCAATGAGAACTCAAGTAATTGTCCAAACGCCAGAAGAGTATGATAGCTGGCTGACAGAAAACAAGATTGCTCAAAAGCAAGAACTGAATCAAGCTGTTGCAGTTAACGTATCTAAGTTATCAACATCAGAGTTTCTTGCTCCTTACACCCATGATATGGGCATTAGTTCAGCAACTCTAGAGTCAATGAGTCATTAGTCATTAGTCATTGGTCATTGGTTAAGAACAAAGGACAAAGGACAAAGGACAACTGACAAAGGACAACTGACAAAGGACAAAAATATGACCCAAGTAGAACTTCCACGGAACACTCCACCTGAAGACAACAAACCTGGAAAGGTGGCTTCGCATCATTCCCATCCCCAGGCTTGGAAATGGTACGACTACTTCACGTTTAATGTTGACCACAAAGTCATAGGCATCCAATACCTAGTTACGGCGTTTATCTTCTATCTCATCGGTGGACTGATGGCTGTTGCCATACGTGCCGAGTTAGCGACACCAGATGCAGATGTACTCGACCCCAACCTGTACAATGCTTTCTTGACGAATCATGGCACAATCATGATTTTTCTATGGATTGTACCGAGTGCAATTGGGGGATTTGGTAACTATCTGGTGCCGTTGATGGTTGGCGCTAGGGATATGGCTTTCCCGAAGTTGAATGCGATCGCCTTTTGGCTGAACCCACCGGCAGGTGCATTACTGCTAGGTAGTTTCTTCTTTGGCGGTTCGCAATCTGGTTGGACAGCTTACCCACCTTTAAGTTTAGTTACCGCTAACACCGCACAATCAATGTGGATTTTAGCGATCGTCTTGGTGGGAACTTCTTCAATTTTGGGTTCGGTGAACTTTGTGATCACCATCCTGAAAATGAAAGTCCCCAGTATGAGATGGGATCAAGTTCCCTTGTTTTGCTGGGCAACTTTAGCAACCGCTATCTTGGCGCTTCTCTCCACACCTGTATTAGCAGCGGGTTTAGTGCTGTTGTTGTTTGACATCAACTTTGGTACCTCCTTCTTCAAACCAGATGCTGGCGGTAATGTGGTAATTTACCAACATTTGTTCTGGTTTTATTCCCACCCGGCAGTTTATTTGATGATTCTGCCCATCTTCGGCATTATGTCCGAAGTGATTCCAGTTCACGCCCGTAAACCAATCTTTGGTTATAAGGCGATCGCTTACTCTAGTGTGGCAATCTGCGTTGTCGGTTTGTTCGTCTGGGTACACCATATGTTTACCAGCGGCACACCCGGTTGGATGCGGATGTTCTTCACTATCTCCACCCTCATCGTTGCTGTTCCCACTGGCGTAAAGATTTTCGGCTGGGTTGCTACCCTTTGGGGTGGTAAAATCCGCTTCACCAGCGCCATGCTATTCGCCATTGGCTTATTATCCATGTTTGTCATGGGCGGCTTAAGCGGTGTAACGATGGGAACAGCCCCCTTTGATATTCACATCCACGACACCTACTATGTAGTGGCGCACTTCCACTATGTGTTGTTTGGCGGTTCCGTGTTTGGCATCTACGCCGGAATTTACCACTGGTTCCCGAAAATGACGGGACGGATGCTGAATGAAACTTGGGGTCGAGTTCACTTCGTCCTCACCTTCATTGGCACTAATCTGACATTCCTGCCCATGCATGAGTTGGGTTTGCAAGGAATGCCCCGACGAGTTGCCATGTACGATCCACAATTTATCAGCCTCAATCAGATTTGTACCTTTGGTGCTTTTGTATTAGCAGCTTCGGTGATTCCCTTCACCATTAACATCATCTGGAGTTGGATTGCTGGACCAAAAGCTGGTGATAATCCTTGGCAAGCTTTGACCTTAGAATGGACAACTAGCTCACCACCCATGATTGAAAACTGGGAAGTATTGCCCGTTGTCACTCACGGTCCCTACGACTACGGCATGAATAATCATAGCGCTGAACTGCCGCCATCTGCTGCGACCGAAGCTAGTGCTTAGTTAGTTGTTCGTAGTAAGCGCTCGAAGCGCGTTCGCCGTAAGGCGTTGCCGTACTCCTTCCCTTCTCTTCTCAAGAGCAAAGACGCACTCGCGTTCGAGAGGCTTCTCTACGCTCCGCTCCGCCAACGCTCCGCTCCGCGAACGGAGAAGCGCGGTAAAGAGCGCAGCGTAGGAGTGCGATTGAGAAGGCTAGACAGCGCTTACTACGATTTGTTTTTGGACATTTATTCAAGCTTCAACAATATGGCGATCGCAACATCAAGTGCAGAACATCACGCAGAACACAGCGAACATCAAGATTTACGAGTATTGGGACTGTTAACGTTTCTCGCCTCTGAATCTTTGATGTTTGGGGGATTTTTTGCTACTTATTTGTTCTTCCGAGGACAAACTGAAGTTTGGCCTCCAGAAGCAACCGAAGTAGAACTTTTATTGCCCACAATCAACACAATCATTTTAGTTTCGAGTAGTTTCGTCATTCACTTTGGCGATAAGGCGATTAAAAGGAATGATGTCAAAGGAATGCAGCGGTGGTACATTATCACTGCTATCATGGGCGCAATTTTCTTGCTTGGTCAGGTGATTGAGTACCTAACATTAGGATACGGTCTGACTACTAACGTATTTTCCAACTGCTTTTATTTAATGACAGGATTCCACGGTATACACGTGTTTGTGGGACTGTTGTTAATTTTGGGTGTGTTGTGGCGATCGCGTCGTCCCGGTCACTATTCTGCTACCAAGCACGTTGGTATTGAAATGGCAGAAATATACTGGCACTTTGTAGACATCATCTGGATTGTTCTTTTCTCCCTGCTGTACATTCTCACCTTGTTTTGAAATTAGGGATTGAGGATTAAAGACTGGGGATTGGTGATTGGGAAGATTATTTTTGCTATTTCTTCCCTAGTTCCCAGTCACCCTTCGGGTGAGCCAGTCGCTCATGGGGGAAACCCCCTGTTCTGCGCGCTGGACCAGGCACCAGTACCCATTTTGAAAAGGAGATTTTTATGAAAGCTGACTCAGCAACGTTCTCGTGGTTTAAGGTTCCAGAGGACATCAAGAATTTATTGATTTTGGCGGCGAAAAGTTGGGAAAATACGGCTGAATCAGAAAAGTACATGCAACAAGCTTTAGCTAAAACTAACGAAAATACAGACGTTTTAGTTGCAGCATATAGATATTTTTACTATAAAAATAATTATACTCTTGCGCTAGAAATGGCATTTAAGGTAACAAATAAAATTAAACATTCAGAAAACTTACCTGATAATTGGGAACAACTTAAGCCGATATTAGTTAGTCGCAAAGATGACCCAATAATTAGACTATACTTAAACGCTTATGCTGCTTCTGGATTGGTATTAGCGAAGTTGGGAGAAATAGAACAAGCTAAACAAATAAGTACCAGAGTCAAAGAAATTGATGATAAAAAAGAATTTGGTGGGGGACTTATACTTGATATTTTGACACGCCCAGCAGAAGAGGATGAAGAATAATTATTTAAGTCCTTATACTTCGTATTAAGCGCTCACTACAAAATCCACCCTATCTTCAAATACTGAAAGTTATGAAAACTAGAGATTGGCTTGTAACTGGAGACGGTCAATACCAAGCATGTAAATCTCCCAGAGAATGGGATTTATTAAGAGAGAATTATCGCCTGTATCGCTTTCTGACTGAGGTAGAAGATGTTCTTAATAATGTTGACGACGAATCTAGTCGGCTTCCAGAAATTAGAATGCTAGTAAGGCGATTAATTACTAACTCCTACTGGATAAAAAGTCAAAAATTAGAACCAGACCCTCAAACTGGAACTTCTGTTTTACTTTTGTATGATGAGTTAGGTTTTCCTTTAACTGTACAAGTAGTAACATTTTTGCCTGGAGTAAAATCACTTATTCATAACCACGGAACTTGGGGAGTAGTTACGGTATTAAAAGGTCAAGAAAAAACTACTTGTTGGCAACGAAGTCCTAGCCCAGAGTTTCCCGACAAAATTGAAACTACCGGAGAAATAATTTTAGAACCGGGAGATATAATTAGCTTTAACAAAAATGCAATTCATAGTGTGGAAGCGGTGGGTGATGAACCAACTGTTACTTTCAATATTTATGGAGAAACTGACCCCAAGGAAAGATTTGAATTTGATATAAGTAGTCATACTGCAAAAAAATTCTAATTAATAAATATTGATAATGATTAATAGTAAATAGCCAATTATATTAACTAAAATTTAAGTAGGGTGGAAAAGTTCTATCCAACTGATTTTGATTTATAGCGCTTCTCAGTGGCGAACAATATCCAGTCTTGGGCATAGCATTGCTATGGTATGAACAACCTGTGTTTGTGTCAATTCAGAATCGCTATATATTTACTTATCTTATTAGGAGATACTTCAATGGCAAGAGTGATTTTCTATGGAAAACCAGGCTGCAAAAGTACTATCAAACAAAAAACACTGCTTACCGCCGCAGGTCATGAAATCGTATCGTATAGCGTGCTAACTGAACCTTGGACAGTTGAGCGATTGCGCTCATTTTTTGGCGATCGCCCGGTAGTTGAATGGATTAACCGCGCCGCCCCAGCAGTAAAATCCGGTGAGGTTGTTCCGGAAAAATTAGACGCACAAACTGCTTTGATTCTGATGCTACGCGATCCACTGTTAATTCGTCGTCCTTTAATGGAAGTGGGCGATCGCCGCGAAGTAGGTTTCGATGTGGAAAAGGTTAATGCTTGGATTGGTTTAACGCCTGTGGATGAGTCCCTGCGCGAAATGAGCGAAACAATCATGAACCAGGATCTGCAAGGCTGCTCTCACGGTCACGACCATGAACACCACCACAAGCAAGGTAAGTGCAACCATTAGGCGAAGATGAGGGAGTGGGTAGGGGCGGGGTTACCCCGCCCCTCCAAAGTGGGGAGAGCAAATTCTTTCTCATCCTCCTTGTCTCCCCAAATCCTCCTAGCGGACAGCCGTAGCTTCCACCGCCAAGTCTTGGAACATGGGGGTGCTGAGGTAGCGTTCGCCGTAGGAAGGCTGAATCATGACGATTAAGCGATCGGCATTTTCTGGGCGTTTAGCTACTTGAATGGCTGCATATAAAGCAGCACCAGAGGATATACCAGACAACAATCCTTCTTCTTTTGCCATGCGCCGCCCAAAAGCCATAGCTTGATCGTCGCTAACTTTGATCACTTCATCAATTAGTTCGGTGCGGAGAATGGTTGGGACAAATCCGGCACCGATACCTTGAATTTTATGTGCGCCTGGTTCACCTCCGGAGAGAACGGGACTATTGCTAGGTTCAACAGCGATCGCCTGAAAAGTTGGCTTGCGTTGTTTAATTACTTCCGCAACTCCAGTAATCGTTCCGCCGGTACCTACCCCAGCGATGAGAATATCCACTTCCCCATCTGTATCTTCCCAAATTTCTTCAGCCGTGGTTTTCCGGTGAATTTCCGGATTGGCTGGGTTGCGGAACTGTTGCAGCATAAAAGCATTGGGAGTTTTAGCAACAATTTCTTCCGCTTTGCGAATTGCTCCACGCATCCCCTCCGCCCCTGGAGTTAACTCCAAAGAAGCACCATAAGCCCTTAGCATGGCGCGTCTTTCTAAACTCATCGTTTCCGGCATTGTCAAAATCAAACTGTAGCCACGCGCCGCCGCCACCATTGCTAGTGCAATCCCGGTATTACCTGAGGTAGGCTCGACTAAAATGGTTTTTCCCGGCGCAATCCACCCTGTTGCTTCTGCCTGCTGCACCATACTGATGCCGATGCGATCCTTGACTGAAGAAGCTGGGTTCATTCCTTCCAGCTTCGCCACAATCCGGGCTACACATCCCTCAGCTTGGGGAATCTTATTTAGAGCAACTAAAGGAGTCCGTCCAATAAGTTCTGTTACGTCTTTAGCTATCCGCACAAATTAACTCCTAAAATCCTAAACTTAATAAGGTGTTACACATTTAATTTTCGTACAGTTAGATGCTTATGTGTGTGCCACGATTTGAATTTACTAATTTCAAATTTTAAATGAGTTGTTGATGTAATTTGCACCTGAGGTGCTGCATGTATAAATTATATACTCGAACTAACCGATACAATCTTAGATGTTTGAGCAAACTGGGCAAAGTGAGCAAAAGTTGTAGAAAATCTGGCTGTCAGTAAGTCTGATGTTCGAGAATTAAGTTTGAGGGTTGGAAATTGCAGGCGCTCGCACTTCTGGGAACTGTAGCTTACTAATAAAGTATTTTAGAAATCAACGGCGGTTATTTCTGTATTTTTTAGATGGTTTTTTAAATTTTCTAAATAAAATTGAAAATATTTAACGCAATATTAATTTTTTATTGATTGATTTTAGGTTATTTGCGTGTATATTTACCAAGTAACATGATTTTCTTTGAGTACAAAATTGTTTTTCAAAGAATTAGCGAAAAAACTGTCTTCTATCAAAGCCTGGATGAGTTTCATGTTGAGTACAGAAAGACTAGAACCCCATATGGTAAATACTAGTACCCCAGCCCAAAAATACTAGCACCCATACCCCAACAAATTTTTGTAAAGCTTATCAGATAACAATTGCAGGCTTTGAGTACAAATCTAATTAATTTAATAATCTTAATCTGCACAGATAAATAGTTCTGTCCAGAGACGGCTGATATAAAACTTATAGGATTTACGCAGAGATTCCCCTCTACCCCCCGACATTCCCAGGCTCAAACCTGGAGAACGAGGGGGGACTTCTTAACCCCCTGTTTTCAGCAGGATGAATCCACTTTTTATCTTTAGAGTGCGTCAGTCCTCTCAGTAGTGCTTCCTTACTTCGGATATTTATATTTTGCACCAACTGCCACACTTTCATTTGCAGTCGTCTTGGTGCTTGTAGAAACCGTAAAAATATTTGCTCACTGGGTAGATAGTGCCTTGCAACGAAGAGTCAAGATGAGATCCAGAATTGTAAATATTCTCATAGTTTGTTTAGTTACTTTAGCGGTGCTTTCTCCGGGGATAGTAGTATTTGGTGTAATTTGGGGACGACATATTGAATTATTAGAAACAAAGAATTTAAGTTATGAAGTTAATCAGATTGGTGTAAGCGAAACTACTAATAATCTGCTACATCCGAGCTTATTAACTACCAAGCAAGAAGCGACCAAACCCAATACGAGCCAGGAAATACTAAGTACTACCGAGCAATATAAAATCGCCACTATGTTGGAATGGTTTTTTTTGTTTGTTCCTATTTGTGTGGGTTTTGGAATTCTTTTCTATGATAGATATCTTGTTTATCGGGCTGCGGTTTTACAAGAACAGATAGAAATGTTGGAAAGATTGTGGCAGCAAAGTATCGAGCAGTAAGTAATTCAAAATAAACCAAAGTAATCATGACAGAACAAACCCAAGAACAACGCCAAAACCTGTATTTTAATTTAATTGATAAGCTACTTAAGTGTCCTAATGGTCAGGAACCGGAAGTTTTGCAGCAAGAGCCAGAATTAATGGATGCTGGCTTAGTGCAGGCAATGATGCAAGTAGGAACTATGTTCGCTCACGAAGGAAATCAAGATGGTGCGGAGTTTTTATTCTTTGTTGCGCGTGAGCTAGCGAAGGAATTGGGATTGTATCCTGAGGTTTCAAATAAGGAGTAGAAATGCTATTGACTTCAACTGACGCCGGACAAATAGCGTTAGAGTTTATCATGGCAGATTGGAACATTTCCGAAGAGAATAGAGAGTGGTTTACAATTTTTCACTCTCGTCTGATTGGCGAGTGTTGGTACATTGTGGAACTTGGTATAGTAGGATTTCCTGATAGGTGGTTTATTCAAGTCTATGACACTGGGGAGTGTGACCCAAACTATACATTCATCTCCCCTATCCGTGGTTCAGACGGATATGTTGACCTCATGGATTTACCAGATTTGGTAGCAGAGGTTTTAGTCTCGGAGCGTAGTGCTCGATAATAACAATTAACGATTGTTTATCGTGAAAATTTTGAATTGCAAATTTTTGAGTTATATTTTTTAACTGCCTTGGCTTAATTCGCGCTACATGTGATTTTTTTAATAGTCCGAGGTAAGTTTAAAAAACAATGGGTGCTATATCAAATTAATAGGAGGTATTGCCAAAAGCATACCTCCTATTATTTAATTTAAAATATAAAACATTAATTAAAATTAGCTAATTGTCATTTTTGTTTGACAATAAATA
>CAXTNZ010000134.1:0-11930 GCA_964245695.1 uncultured bacterium
CGTCCCACCCGTCCCCGCAACTGGTATAATTGCGCTAAACCAAAGCGATGAGCATCTTCAATTAAGATGGTGTTGACTCGTGGAATATCCAAACCTGATTCAATAATCGTTGTGCAAAGCAGGATATCAGCTTCGCCATTGCCGAAAGTGAGCATCGTTGATTCTAACTCGCTTTCATCCATTTGACCGTGAGCGATCGCCAATCTTGCCCCTGGTATCATTTCTCGCAACTTCGTTGCCGTTTCTTCAATTCCTTCTACTCGTGGAACTACATAAAATACTTGTCCGCCTCTGTCTAATTCTTGACGTATAGCAGTGCGGACACTTTCCGGGTTTAGCGGTGAAAGATGAGTTTGAATCGGGCGCCTGGATGGGGGTGGTGTAGTAATTAAACTCATTTCCCGAATCCCCGACAATGACATATATAAAGTGCGGGGAATCGGAGTAGCAGAAAGAGTCAGCACATCAACCTGAGTTTTGAGGCTTTTAATTTTCTCTTTTTGATTTACCCCAAACCGTTGTTCTTCATCCACCACCAAAAGTCCTAAATCTCGGAATGACACACCTTTACCTAAAAGTTGGTGCGTCCCCACAACCACATCTAATTCACCCGTCACCAGTCGCTTTTGAATTTCGCGACGTTCTTCAGCACTGCGGAAGCGGTTGAGTAAGCCAACATTTACGGGGTAGGGAGCAAAGCGCTCCTTCAAAGTGTGGTAGTGTTGCTGAGTCAGAATCGTTGTCGGTGCAAGGAGTGCAACTTGCTTACCGGCGGTGACAGCTTTAAAAACGGCGCGAATTGCCACTTCAGTTTTCCCAAAACCGACATCGCCACAAACTAGGCGATCCATTGGGCGATCGCTTTCCATATCCCGTTTCACATCTTGCACTGCTTTGAGTTGATCTGTTGTTGCTTGGTAAGGGAAAGACTCTTCAAGTTCCTCTTGCCAAGGCATATCCTTAGGATAAGTAAAACCATGTTGTTGCGATCGCGCTGCATACAATTTCAGCAAGTCCACTGCCAATTTTCTGATGGCTTTGCGGACTCTATTTTTAGTATTTTCCCAGGCTTTACCAGTCATCTTGTTGAGTTCTGGTGCTTTATCCCCAGTACTGCGTAAGCGAGATAAAGCACCTACTTGGTCAGCCGCAACTCTCAGCAACCCGTCGGCATACTGTACCACCAAGTAATCACGAGTTTCGTGATTAATCGTCAAACTTTCCAGCTTGACAAATTTACCCACACCATGATTTCTGTGAACTACATAATCGCCAGGACGCAACTTCTGAGGGTCAACTTGTTTAGAAGCAGCTTTGCGACGCTTACGGATATAACTAGGAGTAGCTAGGGAGTGCTGCCCAAAAAATTCCCTATCAGTGACAACAACCATCCGGAATGTAGGCAGGATAAAGCCTTCCAATTCTGCCAGACCGGAATATTTTAAAGCGATCGGTGTGTGATTAATTTGTAACTTGTCGATCGCTTGATAGTCGCGGGGATTCGGGATAAACTGTGCCGGACAGTCGTGTTCTTGCAAAAGAGACACAGAACGACTTGGTTGAGCCGAAATCAACCAGACAGAGAAATTGCGATCGCGTTCAGCGCGGAGAGTTTCTGCAAGTTTGGCAAATTGATGTGGCGTAACTGGAACAGATCTACTAGCAAGATTAATACCGCTATTTTCTTCTACCAGTTCCGATAAGTATAATTTTTTAAATTTTGCCGCATCTGCCAGAGACTCATCAAATGAACGATGGATTTTCGGTAATGTACAGACGCGATTAATCGCGTCTGTACGAAAGTTGGGAGTGGGGGTAGATTCTTCCTCATCGTCTATTGCCGATTGCCCATTGCCCCCTTCGGGGTTCGCCAGTCGCTCATGGGGGAGACCCCCAAGACCGCGCTGGCTCACCAATCCCCATTGTTCTTCAGCATTTTCTACCCAGCGATCGCTATGAGCATGACACTGTTCTGGCTCATCAATCGCAATCAGAGTGTTTTCTGGTAGATAATCTAGCAGGGAAGCTGGTTGATCAAAGGCTAACCCCAAGAAGCGACGACTACCTTCTAGGAGTCCTGATTCGTTAGTTTGATGTTCTAAGTCGGAATTTAAAGCACTGTTTTTCAGTGCTTCCATGACGATAGGAGCAAAGCTAGTAGGAGTCAGAATTAGCTGGTTAATTTTATCAAGGGCAGAACGTTGAGTTGAGGGGTCAAATTCTCGTATTTGCTCGATTTCGTCGCCAAACCATTCCAATCGTACTGGCAACTCCGAGGAAACTGGAAACACATCAACAATATCCCCACGCCGGCTCCACTGACCTTCCATTTCCACCAAAGGTACTCGCTCGTATCCTAAAGTAGCTAATTTTTCGCTAAAGCTACCTAAATCAAACTCCATCCCCCGCTTGAGAGTAAGACAGAACGGTTTAAAAGCTGCTGGGGGTGGTAGATGAGGTTGCAGCGCTCTCTCCGTCGCTACAATCGCTATTTGTCCTTTGTCACTTGTCCTTTGTCCTTTGTCCAAAGCTGATAACTCTTGACTCTTGACAAATGACTCTTGACGAATTACCAAATCCGCCAAAACCTGCATCTGTCCCCAAGTCATTTCCGTTTCCGGGTCAAAGGGTTCGTAGGGGGAAGCTTCCGAGGTAGGGTAAAAATGTACCGTTTGCCACCCCATAGCCTCTAACTGTGCATAAGCGCGTCCGGCTTCTTCCAGGGTGGCACACACTACAAACAAATTTTGTTTATCAGCTTGTGCTAATGCCGAGGTGACAAAGCCTTTAGGTAAGCGGGAAATGCCACTTAAGTGTAAATCATGTTGTCGATTTAACTTAGAAACGAGTTCAGTGGTGAGAGGCGATCGCCCCAAGGCACGCACAATGGAAGAAAATGCCATAAGTTCTACTATAAGTGGAAGTCGTTGCGGTTTGCAGGCACTCAGCAGCGCCTACCTCAACTATTTTAAAAGTGTCAAGAGGGGTAGTACTCTTGCTTGAGAATCATTACTCCCTAGTACAATGAATGACCACAGACTAATCGCTAAGATACGAACAGTGTTCTACCCGTGTTGACTAATAACTAGTTTTTCTACCCGACCGATTCTTTTATTATGGGAACACCTTCGATACTAGATACTAATAAAGTAAGAGCGCAGTTAGCCGATAAATAGGCAATTCTACCGAATGTCTCCAACTATAGAAATTCTAATTATTTTCTTACTAATCTTCGCCAACGGTGTATTTGTCATGTCGGAGTTGGCGGTTGTCTCATCACGCAAGGTGCGATTGCAGCAGCTTGCCGAACGAGGTGATCTCAAAGCCCGTGCTGCTTTGGAATTAGCATCTTCCCCAAATCAGTTTTTAGCGATCGTCCAAGTGGTGATTACACTCTTGAGTATTTTATCCGGTGCTTACGGTGAAGAGACGATCGCTAACAGAATAATACCTATCTTAGGTTTTATCGCTTTGCCTGGACAGTATAAGGAACAGTTGGCGAAAGGCATAGCAATTTTAATCATTACTTATCTGACACTGATTATTGGCGAATTAGTACCTAAACGACTGGCATTAAACCACCCTGAACCAATCGCGACTGTAGTTGCTCTACCTATGCAATTATTAGCCAGAATAGGCTCGCCTATTGTTTATTTATTAGGTGCTTCTACGGATACAGTTTTGCGGATATTGGGTGTCAGACCGTCTACAGAACCACAAGTTACAGAAGAAGAAATTAGAGTCTTAATCGAGCAAGGGACAGAAGAGGGAACCTTTGAGGAAGCAGAACAAGATATGGTGGAGCGAGTATTTCGCTTAGGCGATCGCCCCGTCAGTTCCTTTATGACACCTCGTCCGGATATTGTCTGGCTTGACTTAGACGACTCTCCAGAAGAAAATCGCCAGAAAATTATTGATAGTGGCTATTCCCGATATCCAGTTTGTCAGGCGGGACTTGACAATGTGCTGGGTGTCATTCCTGTCACAGACTTGTTAGCTCGTAGTTTCTCCAATGAGCAATTAGATTTAACAGTAGGATTGCGACAGCCCGTATTTGTACCAGAAAGCACCCGTGGTTTGAAAGTTTTGGAGTTGTTCAAAGAAACTGTAACTCACATGGCGCTGGTAGTTGATGAATACGGTGTGATTCAGGGATTAGTAACCCTCAACGACATTATGAGCGAAATAGTTGGTGATGTTGCTTCTGCTGACGATCAGGAAAATCCGCAAGCGGTGCAACGCGAGGATGGTTCCTGGTTATTGGATGGGATGTTGCCTGTAGATGAGTTTTTTGAACTTTTCAAGATGGAAGAGTTGCAGTATGAGGAGCGCGGTAGCTATCAAACATTAGGTGGTTTTGTGATCACCCATTTAGGACGTATCCCTGCGGCTGCGGATAATTTTCAATGGCAGGGTATGCGTTTTGAGGTGATGGATATGGATGGTAACCGTGTTGATAAGGTGCTAGTAGTGCCGACGGAGGATAATTTGCCTGATTCCACCAACAAAAACTAGCTACTTAGGTAGTAGACATACCTTAAACCAATCCATTGACTAAAAAATCCGATTCCAATTCGCCTTTGTCTCGTATTTTCTTATCTGCTAACGAACACCGCTTGCGTGCTGGCTGGCGTATCCTGGGTCAAATTCTGCTGTTGACAGTATTGATGATTCTCAGCGAGATCATAGTACTTCCCTCAGTGGAAAAGCTGAGTTTGCCGCTTGATGTCATCACGACTGTTAACCAGATAATCTGGCTGATAATAGTCACCTTATCAATATTTATTGCCCGTCGCTACCTAGATAAACGCACTTTCGCATCTTTGGGTTTGCAATGGAATCAGCAAACTTTGCCAGATTTGTTATTTGGTTTTGCAATTGCCGGCATCTTAATGGGCTTTATTTACATCATTGAATGGGCGTCAGGTTGGTTGCATTTTACTGGTTTCGTATGGCAAGAGCTACCCTTGGGCAGTATTATCTCCCAGTCGCTGAGGGATTTAATCATATTTGGCATTACTACTAGCTGGTATGAAGAACTTCTTGATCGCGGCTATCGTTTGCAGAATCTCAAAGATGGTCTTAATCTGCCTTGGGCGCTTTTCCTTTCCTCGGCGGCATTTGCAGCTCGCCATCTAGCAAATCCCAGTGCGAGTTGGATCTCAACACTGGGCATTTTCCTAGCAGGGTTTTTCTTAGCTTATGGTTGGATACGCACCCGCCAACTGTGGATCTCTCTCGGACTACACGCAGGCTGGAACTTCTTCGAGGGGGTAGTCTTCGGCTTTCCTGTCAGCGGTATTCACAGCTTTCATTTGATCAAGCAAACTGTATCAGGACCAGAATGGATCACAGGTGGTGACTTCGGTCCAGAGGCAGGGCTGATTTTGATTTTAGCTATGCTTTTGGGTACTATCCTGATTTATTGGTGGACTCAGGGTAAACGTTGACAAAATCAGGACGCTTGGACTGGGAGTTTATCTTCAAAGTCTACTTTCCAAACAGATGTTCATGTTCTTCAGCACACAACGGTGATAAAAATCTCTTTTCTTCGCCCTAGTCCCTAGTTCCCAGTGAAGTCTATTTTTGAGATAGACGTTTGACTGCTTCACCTCCCAACATTTGATGCGCTTGTGCAAGGAAGCGGGGAATTTTATCAGCGTGGGGACTGCGGGCGAGACATTGGCTCAAGTCTAGATTGTCTAATTGGTCTGCTTTGTTGCCGGGAAACCAGTGACCGCCACTACCAAGCAGGTTGTAGCGCATTTTGGCGTATTCCACCATATCGTAGGCGATCGCTAAATTCAAAAGCGACAAAATTACCGGAATATTTACGTTTCCTGGTGTTTCCTCATAGCTGGGCAAATTTACATCCCAGGTTTTCACCCAGTCTTCTCCCAGAAGAGCGATCGCTTCTGTCTCCAACCTTGCCAAAATCGGTGGTAAAATTTCTGATGCGCTATCCAGCAATTCTAAAGTCTTCAGGTGTTCATCAAAATCTTCTGGTTTTGCTGCTCCCAAACTCAGCGTATGCACTTGGGAATGACTCAAACAAAATAAATCATTAAACACCATCGGACTCAAAGGCGCACAAAGATTTACTAACTTTTGCGGTGGCTCGTATAACTTTCCTCCTTTATCTGATGGGCTAATAATAAACACTCCCATATCATGACGAGTTGCAGCCTCAATTGCCGCCCAATTGTTTTGATTAATGTAGTACCAATGTAAGTTAACGTAATCAAATTGATTGGTATTAATTGCCTGGATAATAATATCTGTTGATCCATGAGTGGAAAAGCCAATAAATCTAACTTTTCCTTGCGCTTGAAGCTTTCTGGCTACATCCAAACAACCACCGGGGCGAATACAGTCATGTAAAGTTTCCGCATTGTTGATACCGTGTAACCCCAGCAGATCAACATAGTCTAACCGGAAATTTTGCAGCGACTTTTCAAATTTGCGTTGAAATTCTTTTGCATCTGCCTGAGGAGTGACTTTGGTTTGAACAATCAACTGTTCGCGGGGGAATTTTGGCAATATTCTTCCCAACTGCACCTCAGAAGTACCATAACCACGGGCAGTTTCAATGTGATTAATCCCAACTTCTATAGAGCGTCGAATCGTAGCTTCGAGATTATCCTGGTTATTACGGGGAATTTGCCACTGTGGAATATCCTGCCATTTATACTGGTATCTCATGCCACCGCAGGAGAATACAGGCATTTGTAATTCTGTGCGCCCAAATCGTCTGTATAACATCTGTAAATTTTCGATTTTGGATTAGTCAGCTATAATACTGGCGAATTCTCGATACTACCTCTCTCCCACAAAGTGGGGAATGATTAGCTCCCCTTTCCTCGTCAGGGTTGGGTAGTTCGGTTTTGAATTTGCCCACAACATCATTAATCTAAAATCTCAAATCTAAAATTTCAAATCGCCTGAACTACAAACTCACTACAAAAAATTTATGAAACCCGCATAAATTAGGAATTTTTTGTAGTATGGCAAGGCAATCTTTGAGAAATATAAAAAATAGTCTTGGAAATCAGAAACATAAAAGGTTGTTTGTGAAGTCTTTAAAACGGACGCATTTTATCAACAAGTGCATGTGTGAATTAACGACACTACCCCTTACACCCGGAAGCTGATGCTTACGCATTGTGTTTAGCCTGTGAAGAATTTGCTAACTTTTTTTTCGGATTTCTATTCCAAAAGTGCATAAGTTGATGAGTGCTTACACCATTAAGAATACAGAAAGAGAAAAAAAGTTTTTCCAGCTTAACTTACTTTCAGGAAATAAGGTATGACTTAATTCACACAATCAAACTTTTGTCAATGCTAAGTTTTAGTCTTATTAGTCGAACTACAGAATAATTATATGGAGACACCAATGCAGCAACATTCTACAACTCAGGCAACAACCAGCACCGTTGATACACAATCGCATCAGGCACAAGCTTCTGTCAATAATCTCATCGGCGCTTTCGTGATCATCTTTCCCATTATGCTGTTTGTAGGAGTGAAAGCTTATAAAGGATATCGTGCGGCTGTTCTACGCAAACAAATTGCCACTTTAGAGAAATTGTGGGAATTACACCTCAAAAACAAGAGTTCTTAAAAAAGCTGATTATTGACAATAAAATTCTTGATTTAAGTCTGAGTATTTATACTATCCATAAAACCTCATCCCTATCCCCTCTTTGCAGATTCAAAGAGGGGAAATAAAATACAGCTTTATTAGGGTAAGGTTTTATGGGAATTATGGTTAATTAACCGGACTTGATATAACCCATTACCCAATCTCAATTTACTAAATTTGCCGGACTAAAGGCTGACCATCTTTGACTTCGCCAATTAAAACTAAATCTGCACAGTTGACAAAGATGCCATTTTCTAATACGCCTGGAATGTTATTTAGTGTTTTTTCCAGGCTAACTGGATCGTCAATATTGTCAAATCTGACATCAACTACCATATTGCCTTGGTCGGTGATAACTGGTCCGGCTTTTTTCACACCCATGCGGAGTTCTGGTTTACCACCGAGTTTTTTAATTGCATTGATGACGGGAGTAATTGCCATCGGTATCACTTCAACAGGCACGGGGAAACTAGAACCCAATCGCTCAACTAACTTACTACTATCGACAACGACGATAAACTGATTTGCTAAGTAGTCTACTACTTTTTCGCGGGTATGTGCCGCGCCGCCACCTTTAATTAAATTCTTTTGGGGATCAACTTCATCTGCGCCGTCAATGGCAATATCGATGTGGTCAATAGCATCTAAAGTGGTGAGAGGGACACCGTACTGCTTTGCCAACACTTCTGATTGAAAAGATGTAGGCACACCAACGATATCTTTGAGTTCACCAGTTTTTAGGCGATCGCCTAAAAACTGAATTGTATACGCCGTAGTTGATCCTGTACCCAAACCGACAATCGAACCTGATTTTACTAGGTTGGCGGCGGCTTTGCCAACTTCTTGCTTCATCAACTTTACGGGGTCTGCTGCTGCGGTCATTCCCAAAACTCCTGAAAAACTGACTATAGTCAATAGTAGTGGGCAGTTGACACAGCCGGATGATTATAATTTCCGGTAGTCCTCAAAAGATGCAATCAGGTGTGATCGTGCCAAAAATAGCCAAAATTTTCATCTACCCGATTAAGTCACTCGATGGCGTTGCAGTCAATCAAGCAAAAGTTCTTGCTGGTGGCGCACTACAGTATGACCGTGAGTTAGCGATAGTTGACGAAAATGGTAAATTTGTCAATGCCAAGCGTACTGCGAAAATACATTTAGTGCGATCGCGATTCGACCTACAAAATCGAACCGTGTCACTGCAAGTTATGGGAACCAAAAAACAACTTTTTCAGTTGGACGAGGAACGTAAGGCGATAGAAAATTGGTTTAGTGACTTTTTTGGCTTTCAAGTCAAATTGCAAGAAAATTTGTTTACAGGCTTTCCAGATGACTTAAACTCAACTGGACCAACAGTAGTAAGTACCGCAACTCTCACAGAAGTCGCTTCCTGGTTTCCCGATCTCAGTCTGGATGAAACACGTCGCCGCTTCCGTGCAAATCTGGAAATTGACGATGTACCCCCATTTTGGGAAGACCAGCTATTTGCCGAAAAAGGTGAGACTTTACCCTTTCACGTTGGAAATGTGCTGTTTGAGGGCACTTATCCTTGTCAGCGTTGTCCTGTCCCAACACGAGATGCGTTTACTGGGGAAGCTTACCCGAACTTTCAGAAAATTTTTGTGGAAAAACGTCAAGAAACCTTACCTGAGTGGGCGAGTTTATCTCAGTTTAATCACTTTTTCAGGTTGACCGTGAATACAAAAATACCTGCTTCCGATGCAGGAAAGATTTTAAAAGTCGGCGACGTAGTTCATCGATGAGGCAATATCAACTTAAGTATCAAATGATTGACTAGCAATCTTTTTGGATATATCAAAAATATAAATTGTAGTGCAAATAATTTCTTTTTACCTTTGTTTTTCTCAAACACACCAATTCTTGATGTGATTCAAGGTGCGGAATGTAGGTTAATATAAAGTAATGTAGCTTTTTATTACTGCCCTTAATTAGAATTACGGAATGGAGTTAACTTCAAAAGAATTTAAGCCAGAACTTCTATTAGAAGTCCAAGCCACCCTGCAATTGGCAGTTCCTCTGGTAATTGCTCAAATATTGGAAGCGGGCGTTCCCTTATTGGATGGGGTGATGATGGGCTTGCTTGGTAATCAAACTTTAGCTGCTGGTGCTTTGGCGGCAATTACCTTTTCTACCCTGGCTTCTGTTTGTCGTTCTATTCTTTCCGCAGTAGGTGCGATCGCCGCCAATGCCTTTGGTGCAGGTAAAATAGATGAAGTAAGCCGTGCCACCGGTCAGGGAATTTGGTTAGCAGCCGCGATGTCGTTACCCGTAATGTTTATAATTTGGCACTTTGACTCTATCTTACTGCTCACAGGTCAAGAGCAAAGCAATGTGTTATTAGCCAAAACATATTTACACGCAATTGTTTGGGGTTTTCCTGCTGCGCTGGGCTTTTGTATTTTAAAAGAAATTGGCTCTGCAATCAATCGCCCTCAATTCCTGACAGTAATTACGGTGGCTGGGTTACTATTGAATGCGGTTGCCAATTACGTGCTGATGTTCGGTAAATTTGGTTTACCAGCTTTGGGTTTAGCTGGTATCGGTTGGGCAAGCAGCATTATTCTCTGGTTGAATTTCATCGCCGCCGCTGCATGGATTTGCTTAGATGTCTACTTTAAAGAATACCAGCTTGATGCTGCTCTGGATGAGTTTGATCGGGAGATGTTTGGAGATATTTTCCAAACTGGGTGGTACTTGGGTTTGCAATATGCAGCAGAAATAGGAGTTTTTACTGCTTCTGCTTTGCTGATGGGGTGGTTTGGGACAGCTTCGTTAGCGGCTCATGAAATCACCTTCGAGACAGAAAGTTTTGTGGAAACGGTGGCGATCGGTATTTCTTATGCCACTACGATGAGAGTAGGACAACTCAGAGGACAAAATGATCTGAGGGGTGCAAGTAGAGCCGGATTTATTGGCATTGCTCTTGTTATTCCGATAGTAAGCATCGCAGCACTAATTTTTTGGCTGTTTCCCAACTCGATTGTGGCAATATTTTTGGACATCAGCGATCCGAATAATGTCGAGATAGTTAAAACTGCAAGTTCATTTTTGGGCGTGGCGGCAATAGTCCAGTTATTTTATAGTATTCAGGCTATTGCTGCCGGTGCTTTGATCGGGTTGAAGGATACCCAAAAGCCAATGTTGATCACCATATTCGCTTACTGGGTGGTTGGTCTAGGTGGCGGCTATTTGATAGCATTCACTTTAGGTTGGGGTGGTATAGGTTTATGGTTTGGTTTAGGATTAGGGATGCTCATGGGTGCAGTGCTTTTAATTGGGCGTTTTTATCTTTTGACATCTGATTGAACACCTTGTAAAAACTTCAGCATTTGTACCTTTGCCATGCTCCCTCCACTATCTCACTGATGAGTTGCTCATAGGATATGCCACCCAGACGTGCCATAATTGGCAAATCCGAGAATACGCGATCAAGTCCCGGCAGTGGGTTTGCTTCGAGAAATTGGGGTATGCCAAGAGCGTCGCAGCGCAAATCTATACGGGCAGCATCGCGGCAGCCGAGGGCGTGGTAGACGGCAAGTGCTAGCTGCTGCGCTTGTTCGGCTAGTGGTTCTCTCAGCAGCTGGTAGGACACCCGTTCTTTGTACTCGTCTTTGTTCAGCACAGTATAAGCGTTAATCTCAGCCTTGGCGGTAAAAATCACCTCCATTACACCCACCACCCTGGCAGCAGCACCGTTACCGACGATACCCACCGTCACCTCACGACCGGGAAGGAATGTCTCAATCAGCACAGGCTGGTGGAATTGAAGCAGCGCCTGACATGCTGCGGTTAGTTCCCCGTGTTGCCGGATGAGGGAGCGCCCAGTCACGCCTTTGGAACTGCCCTCGGCTACGGGCTTGATGAAGAGTGGTACGGGTAGCGATATTGCCGCAGCCTCTTCTTTGGTACTCACGACTGCAAAGGTTGCGGTAGGCAAGCCCAGATCGCGCACAACCCTTTTGGCGATCGCTTTGTCAAGAGTCAGAGCGCAAGTGAGCGGATCTGCGAAAGTGTGAGGTTGAGCGAACATTTCGCACACTGCGGGCACCTGAGCCTCGCGGGAGCGACCTCTTAACCCTTCGGCGATGTTGAAAACTAAATCCCAGCGATCGCCACTAGCAAGCCGTAGCGCCAAATCTCGACCACAGCCGACTCGCTCGACTTTATGACCGAGGCTTACTAACGCATTTTCCAACCCGATAATAGTTTCTTCACTATCGAACTCCTTCACGTCAAAGGCGCTAAAACCAGCTTTGAGGTAATCTTC
>CAXTNZ010000134.1:12030-18226 GCA_964245695.1 uncultured bacterium
AACCAGCTTTGAGGTAATCTTCTTTGAGGTCATAACACAACCCGATGAAAAGCTTCATAGCATTCAATGAATACAGTTTGCTGGTAACTCTGTAGATATGGAGTCATTCCACAACATCGAGCCAGATTGGAGATAGATCCTCAGGTGAACCGTTATAGTTCGCAGTCATCTCTTCTCCCTCTTCTATATCTCGGTAAACAATATACTCTATGACTCGTTCAGCAAATTTCTTCACATAGAAAGTATTGGGTTGGTAAGAATGATTGATCAGCGATGTCCAAGAGAGGGCGATCGCAATAGCTTGGTTTTCCCAATCATAGTAATAGTTGGTCAAAACTGTTTGATCGATTAATTGAACCTGTTCTGCGGGTATAACAACTACTGACGCTCTTTCAATCACCTCTTTTTTGACAAAGCGCTTCTGTGCAAACACGCCTCTACCTTTTAGTTTTGTATCACCTACAATCAGCATATTTACTGCCTTTCTTAAACTTGGGTTTCGGATCTGCGTAAGTCTGACACCAGTAGATGACTAATATCAACAATAGTCCTCCAACGTACCTGTTCGCCGCACATCCAATGTCACACAGTGAAACCCTCCTCCCAATGTCCTCGTGTGTCTGAGTTGAAGCCTTATAACATCTACACCACGTTTTTCAAGTTCTTTAATCAGTGGAGTTTGTGCTTTATCAATAATTGCGAGATTCGGATTGACCATCAGGAAATTCATGCCAATCCACTTGGAGGAAAACTCGATGTCTGTATAACCAGTGTCAACAATATCCTCAAGATAGATAACATCCCACCCTTGAAATAACCGTGGTAGGTTTTGTGGACCGACTCGTTCTGCATTAACGACAACTAAGCCAGGGTGAACAACCGTAATTGTAGAGTCTACATGAATTCCAGAGTAAATGTTGTCACAGGTGTGTACTCTATATTCTTTTCCCAAAACGGTTTGAAGCCATAGTGCCCCGCTCGGATTGCCGCTATCTGAAACAAGGTAGAAAATATCTCGCCCTAACCGCAGTAGATTAGCTGCATCAAAAATCGGTTCATCATCTTTGATGGCAGAAGATTGAACATTATGAATATTATAAATTTCATCGGCTAAACGAGGCTTAGGTGCCGAAATCCATCTAGCGCCACTCCGCAAATAATCTAGCAGGATTGGCTTAAATGAAAGGGTTTCAAAGAACCGTGCCCGCATTGCCATCGGCGTTTCGATAATCCAAGTTCCAACCGCGAAAAAAATATCTCTGGGACAGTAGTTATGTTGACCATCCGACTCCCAATCAGGGGTGCGAAACTTAATGGAATGATCGACGATGTCAGGACGCCGGACAGTCACGCCAAGACCCTGAAGTGTTTGCCCAAGTTCATCTAAGTCTTCTTCAGTTTCTTCAATTACCCGATCGCTAAATGAACCAGAGGGAATTTTCTCAATGCTGTCATACTCTCCTCCGTAGGGCGCAAATTCGATTGCAAATAGCCCTAAGTCTTGGCAGGGGATGCGTGCATTAGTTGCACGTCCGACAATAATTTCTTCGAGTGGGTCCCACTCGTTAAACACGCTGACTTTACTCATCTGTATATTAGTAGCAGCAACTTTTAAGTGTTGCAAAAACTGTCTACGCAATGAACACTATACTTTATGTTGATGCGTGTTTTCTGATACAATGCCCAGATATACTAAACTTAATAAACCAATAAACCGAAGCCAAAAAGTTTAAAGCGACTGCTACTTTGTTGCCTAATGCTTGCTTTAATACTATTTAGGTTATAAATCAGTCAATTCATGATCCAAAACAACGTCGTAGATAAGCCTGTAGAAACTAGTACTAGGCGTGAAGAAATTTGTCAGATTTTTGGCGAGACTTACAACCCGGAAACTTGGAATGACTGGCGTTGGCAAATGCGGCATCGATTGACTAAGCTGGAACACTTTCAGCAGGTACTGCGGCTCACTCCAGCAGAAGAACGGGGACTTGCGATCGCACCAGAGAAGTTTGCCGTAGCCGTAACACCTTACTTTGCATCACTGCTTGACCCGAAAGATCCGCTTTGCCCACTGCGGTTACAAGTGATACCACGCGAAGAAGAACTGCTAGTTGATGCCGCTGATATGGTAGATCCATGCGGAGAAGACCACGACAGTCCGGTGCCTGGATTGGTACACCGTTATCCCGACCGCGTGTTGCTGCTTGCTTTAGACTCTTGCGCTGCCTATTGTCGTTACTGCACGCGATCGCGTTTGGTCAGCCAAGGAGAGATGTATCCAGTGACACGACGGTTGGATGCGATCGTCGCCTACCTGGAAGAACACACTGAGGTACGCGATGTGCTTATTTCTGGTGGCGATCCGCTGCTGATGGCTGATGAACCTTTGGACAAATTGCTTGGGCGATTACGTGCCATTCCCCACATTGAGTTTGTGCGGATCGGTTCCCGCGTACCGAGTTTCTTGCCTTCTCGAATTACGCCAAAACTTGTTGCAGTGCTACGCAAGCATCGTGTGTGGCTGTCCTTGCACTTTTGTCATGTACGGGAACTCACGCAGGAGGTAGCGCAAGCTTGTGATTTATTAGCCGATGGTGGCATCCCGCTGGGAAGCCAAACTGTACTGCTGAAGAATGTGAATGACTCCGAACAAACGCTCAAGCAGCTGTTTCATGGTCTGCTGAAGCTGCGCGTGCGCCCTTACTATTTATACCAGTGCGATCCGGTTGTCGGCACTTCACATCTCCGAACGAGCGTGGAAACAGGCATAGATTTGATATCTAAACTGCGCGGTCATACCACTGGTTACGCCGTGCCAACCTACGTAATCGATGCCCCAGGCGGTGGTGGTAAAGTGCCAATTCAAGCCGATACTCTGCTGGCTTACGAGAACGGCACAGCCAAATTGCGTAACTGGGAAGGCGAAACGTACACCTATGTAGATCCTGTTATTTGACACTCCCACGGCTATGAAAACTGGGCTTTCTGCTTCAGATTTTGTAAACAAATGTAAAAAGCGTGTTTTCTTTTTATTCCCCAGTCCCTAGTACGTCGAGCGCCAAAATAAAAATACCATCGGAAATAGGCGCTCATGCTTACGGTATAAGTCTTTTTTATTTTACCCTTCGGGTGAACCACTTGCTTACTGAATAAGGAAACCCGTCCAGCGCAGTGGTTCACCTTTTTACTTTTTACTTTTGACGAATCGTACTAGTCCCTATTTTCTGGTGAAATCTATCCACAAGAATGCTTGCGAGTGCGATAATTCCCAAGAGGGACGCGCTCAAACTGGTTAGTCAAGGGGGGATAGATGAAAATTAAGCGGCTGATTTTAATTGTGCTGACGCTGGTAGCGATCGCGTCTTCTGGTTTCTCTTTATTTAACAGCTGGAAAGAGCCTCAATTCCAAAGTCGTCTGGAATTGTACCAAACAAATATTGCGCTGCAAGCTGCCGAATCGGAACAGCCAGATAATAAAGACGATAATTTCAAACCAGCTCGTGAAGCAATACTGGGCGAGAAACCTCTAGAAGCTGCGACAAAGCAGTATCAAGAGGTGCGCGATGCAGCTCAGACTAATCTGGAAAAAGCCGAAAAGCAACTTGAACAACTGCAATCTCAACCGATTACCACTCCTACCACCCCTAAATCGCAACCGGAAATCCCCCCCGTTACAAACGCTGACCGCTCCTTACAGCAGAAACAATTGCAGCAGTCGCGAAATCAACTGCAAAAATTGATTGCTGAATTAGACTTGCGACTGGGAATTTTACAAGCACAACAAGGACAAACACAGACGGCTCTGAAAACTTGGACACAATTACCGCAATCAAACATTAATCCTAAATTAAGCGAAACTGCTACTGTATTGACAGGACTTTGGAGCAATCCGCCGCGTTTATTGCCAAATGCCCAACAAATAATTCAAGAGAATTTAGAAGGTTGGTTTAGTTCGACTGCTCTCACCCAGCTATACCAACTCCAGCAACGACAAGAAGCACTGACAGCGCTGAAAGCTGCAAAACAAGCAGCTGCAAAACAAGCTTTCCTGAAATTAGCGATTATTGGCACTATTCCCACCTTGACAGCTTTAATCGGTATGGGACTGCTGATTTTTTTAATTGGTCAGCGCTTAGTGAAGGGGAAAGCAGCTTTATTGGCTCAAAATGGCGAACAGCCTTGGACGACGCCTTGGGATGGGGAAACAATTTTGCAAGTCTTCGTCGTGGGCTTTTTCTTATTGGGACAATTTCTGATACCTGTGTTGTTTTCGCTGCTTCCGATTCCGCGTCCTGTGGGTAATGTGCGAATTCAGGCTGTGTATGTCTTAGCCACTTACTTGTTATTAGCATCGGGTGCGCTGTTGGTGCTGTATTTCTCTGTCAAGCGCTTTTTGCCGCTAGAGTCGGACTGGTTTCGCTTTCGTTTGCGAGACAAGTGGTTTTTGTGGGGACTGGGTGGTTATTGCGCGGCTTTGCCCATAGTTGTGGTGGTGTCTTTAATTAATCAACAACTTTGGCAAGGACAGGGTGGTAGTAATCCTCTGTTACAACTGGCGCTAGAAAGCCAAGATACCGTAGCACTTAGCATATTTTTCTTTACAGCGGCGATCGCAGCTCCGTTATTTGAAGAAGTTCTGTTTCGCGGCTTTTTGTTACCCTCCCTAACTCGTTATTTCTCTGTGTGGGGAGCAATTTTTGTTAGTGCTTTACTGTTTGCGATCGCTCACCTCAGCTTATCGGAAATTCTCCCCCTGTCTGCTTTGGGAGTCGTTTTAGGAGTAGTTTACACGCGATCGCGCAACCTCCTCGCTCCCATGCTCCTCCACAGTCTCTGGAATAGTGGAACGTTACTCAGTTTGTTTCTTTTAGGTAGCAATAACTAATACCTTTTCTCTTCCTTGGTAAGCATTTAATTTCAACGCAGTAATTGAAGCTAATCTTGTGATTAAAATTACATTTTAATGCTTTTTGTGGCGCAAATTATTTAGGTACAAATCAACGTTTCTCGGTAACAAAGTAGATCCAAACATAAACTTATACTTGGCATTATAGGTAGGGGAAAGATTCTTCACTAGCAAGAGTGCAATAGGTGATCTACATACTGAAGGATACGGTTGTAGAAGCTTTAACCAAGCGTTTGTAACAGCATTTTGCTCATTTCAACAATCTCAAAAAAAAATTCCGGACAGAAACAGCTTCACCTGTAGAAAGTGATATGGCATAGCAGTTTTAGACGATTATTGCGGTTAATTCTTTGCAAGTAATTGTCTGGCATCAAATGAACGCAAAACTGCTGTGCTGGGATTATACCTCACCTCAAAGTTCCCAACAGTCATTGACAAGAGGGATGGTTTTATACGTTACCTAAAAACCTTCTCTTCTCATGCTTACAGCGTTTCCAGTGGAATAGTGGCACGCTGGTTTTAGCTATTTATCTTTGAGCATTTTTTGATGAAAATCCTTAAATTTATACATCATTTATAAAGGAGCAATCATATGGCAAACCTCAACCCCAGTCACGCTACCAAACAACTTCTAGCTAGTTACTGCGGCATTATTTGTGGGGGTTTTGGCGTTCATAAATTTGTTCTTGGGTATGCTCCAGAAGGCTTAATCATGCTGCTTATTTCCGCAGTTGGCGGTTATTTCACCTACGGCTTTAGCTTGTTAATTATGCAACTTGTGGGTTTAATTGAAGGCATGATTTACTTGAACAAAACTCATGAACAATTTATTGATACCTACTTTAGTAATAAGCAGGGCTGGTTTTAAGCAATTCAACAAATAACAACTAACAATAACTAGCTAATTTGGTTAGTTGATAAGATAAATATTACAAAAAAGGAAAACTCACCATAATTCCACATTGTTCATCTGTGGTAGTTTCCCTAAAAATTCCTATTACTGCCTATATGCTTACGCTGAAAAATAAAAAACTGACATTGACAATCTTCTTGCTATTTGGCTTGGGATATTTTAGCGGCATATCTAGTTTGGAAATTAACGATTTTTGGAAAAGCCAGATAGCCCTCATACCAATACAGCTAGCCGCTTTCGTCTACGTGACTTATTTGCGCTCCCATCAACACCAGAACTCACGTTCAGCGGGAACTGGAGACTAACAAACAGGGGAGAGATGAGGGTTTCGGAGGGAGATGAGGTAATTAATTTGTCTTTCCTTGCTCTTTGAAAGC
>CAXTNZ010000135.1:0-18068 GCA_964245695.1 uncultured bacterium
CCTTCTTGTCCCCCATACTACACATTTTGCCTAACTTGTCAATGCGTAAGTCCTATATTTAACTAATATAGGACTTACGCACTCGTGACGAAAAATAAGCCTTTGCGATTACTTCGCACAGCGAATAATGACGTAAAATCCTAGTCCGTGCGTAAGTCCTATAATACAAATACGAAAAAATTAGCACAATTTACGAGTAAAATTACTGAAATATTGTTTTGTCAAAATAAATTCTGACCATGACCAAACTCGCACCCATCCAACTCGATGACAACACAATTATCTACATTGAAGCTAGCGAAGAGGTGAACGTTCCCTTAATTATCCCCGAAGAATCCGCAGAGGAAGAGGAAGAAGCATTAACTGATAAGGGAATTTCTGAAGAAGTGCGAAAGCAAATGGTGCAAAATTTTCAGGTCGTTCAACACACGATACGTGCTTACACTGTTTATAGCTTGAATGCGTTTAAGCAAATTCCCATTGATAACATCAACAAAGTTACTTTAGAATTCGGCATCGAAGTGGGTGGAGAAGCAGGAGTTCCTTATGTCACAAAAGGCACTGCTAAAAGTAATTTGAAGATTACCGTTGAGTGTTCATTTCCGCGCGCCTAATACAGAGCTTACCCGGAAATCAAGGGTACTCTAATGAGGAAAGGCGTTCCGCATCGCTTTTAGCGTCTCCCCTTCTCCCAAAGGGAGAGGCTAGCGCCAAGGGAGAAGGTTGCCGTACTCGGCATCGCACCTCCCTAGTTTTAAGCTAAAACTTGTTAAAGGACTCATTTGCAAATTTTATATAACACAAATGTCTAAACAAAAGCCTATCAGTCCTTGGAACTACAAACCTTGGTGGTGTCAGCCTTGGTCTATTCTTTTAACAGGTGTGACGCTGATTAGTGGTAGCTGGGTAATATTTAAAATTATTTGGCTAACAGTTCTCGTCTCAGTGCCTATATTAACTTGGATGGGTTTTTTCTTGTTAATCTGGCCCCAACTTATGATCCAAAGTGGGGTTTTGGAGTCGCATCAGAATGATTAATCAAATTCCCCTCCTCTGCTGGCGGGGAATTTTGGTAAACCAAACTTAGTAATCAAAAATTGTTAAGTAGGCAGGCGCAATTAAATATAAGATAAAACCTCACCCAGCCTCCGGCTTCCCTCTCCTTATCAAGGAGAGGGATTGAGGGTGAGGTTTTATATTTAATTTGACCCACTTACTTACTAAACAGGACTTTTAAGGGCTTCAGCCCTTACTACAAGTGCTAATTCACAACTTGGCTACTGTGAAGGCGAGGATCATCCTTACTACTCGTTGGTGCAACTGGTGCGGAAAATTTGGAAACTTGTCCGCTAGCTTGAGCATAAGGCAAAGATGAACCTGCAACCAATGCTTCTAAATTACTTCCCATAATTGTACGGGGTTGATCGCCGATCGCCTGCGCTATAGCTTCCCCTTCTTTACCCAAAAACACAAAATGGGGAATTCCATCAACCCGATACTTTAGCATCTCCGGCAGCCACTTAGTGTTATCCACATTCAGCATGACAAAATTAACTTTGTCAGCATACTGCACTTCCAACTCTTGCATATCTGGTGCCATTTTTTGGCAAACAGTACACCAATCAGCATAAAATTCCATTAGCGTTGGCTTGCCGTTAGTCAAAGCTACTTCTAGTGGTGTAGACCCTTGATCTAACTTCGCCAGGGAAGCCTCTGGTGTTTGAGTTCGCAATCCCAAGAATAAGGCAACGGTAAGGGCGATCGCTACCATTGCAATTACAAAATTTCTTAAGCGCGTCCCATTTGTAGATTCAGACTTTTGAGGAGCTAAATTAGGTGAATCAGTAGTCATAACACATTTATTAAATCTTATTAAGCTGCGTCCTCTTCAGTTTACCTCTTTCCCTCTTGGCGTTCTTAGCTCCTTGGCGGTTCGTCACCCCAACCCATTACGCTACAACAGAAAAAACCCTCTGACAAACCTGTGAAAAAAAGAGTTACCCTCACCTTTCCCAAACGCGCCGTACAAATGCCAGTTACCTATAGACTGGCAAAAGAATTCAACGTAGCTGCAAATATTATCCGCGCTCAAGTAGCCCCAAATCAAATTGGCAAACTTGTAGTCGAACTATCGGGCGATATAGATCAGTTAGATGCGGCTATCGAGTGGATGCGATCGCAGCATATCAGCGTTTCCCATAGCTTAGGCGAAATAGTGATTGATGAAGATGTCTGTGTCCACTGTGGCTTGTGTACAGGAGTTTGCCCCACCGAAGCGCTTACACTTAACCCGGAAACATATAAACTGACATTTACGCGATCGCGCTGCATCGTCTGCGAACAATGTATCCCCACCTGTCCCGTCCAAGCAATCTCAACCAATCTCTAGCCCAGCCGAAACACATCCGCCATAACACCACCATCTCCCACCAGCCTAGTCTTTGCTGGCGAGTCATAAACCACCAATACAGAAGGTATCTTAGTTACATCTTGAAATAGCGTAAAGCCTTCAGCGTGCTCATTCCTATTTCCATAGGGAATATCTTGCACAAACTCTGGATGATGAAGAATATTTTCTTGCAAATTAACCCCACCCGGCAAACGATAAAGTTGCACAGGTCCATCTAAATCCATCGTCGGTCCCGCTAAAATCAGCAAGTCCTCACCATCCAAATGCATATCCCGAATTCCCAAACCATTCAAGAACATAAAATGCTTTTTATATCGCTTTCCCTCTCCGCCAATTTGCCTCAATGTCATCATTCCGGGGGTAGATGGTTCTAACTCTATTTCCAGCATCACCGCCCAACCTCGCAAAACCGGACCGCGCAACCCTAAAAAAATTCGCTTTTGATAAACGGCTATCCCTTCGACATCAAAGCCATTATCTTTCCCTGGAATTGCCGCTTTCACAAAAAAGCCTAAATGAGGATCATCTGCTAAAGCTGCCATTAACGAGTTTCCCGCCGGGTTTAATTCCAGTTTGGCGGCACTCAACAGGATATCTGAATTTTCGGGGTGCGGGCAAGATGCAAATAAATTACCATCCACAAGCGGAATCCGTCCCAAGATGTAACGGTTTGGTTCTGTGGCAATTTTTGCCAGTCTTTCAATGTTTTTTTCATCTGATTTATCAGATTTAGGCTTTTTGCGTTTGTAGCTATGAGAACCAACTAACCAAAGGTAATAATCAGTGTAAGCAAGTCCTTCAATGTCAATTTCTTCTTCTTCTGGTGCCGGTAAATCAATAAATTCTGCAACTCGATAGCGTTGGTGATTTGCAAAATTATTGCTATCAGCCAAAGAAAGACGCTCAATAGTTGAGGTTTCATCTGACCCCAACCACAAATGCTTTTCTGGAGTAAGCAGCACTGCCGAAAGGTCTTCTCTGTATTCTTTAAAACCATCAGTAAACGTTAATAAAACTTGATTTATCAAAGATGAGTTATGCATTTTACATTACCTAATAACGTATAATTTGTAACGTTTTTATGTGTTAGATAATACTATTTTATCAAAAAGAACCAGAAAAATAATACTCCCATCTAGCTGAGGAGGCAAAACAGAAATTTACGATTAATAAAGATATGAGATTGGGTTTTGGTTGCATTTTTACTAAATCTAAACAAGTATAGATAGTCAGAATAACCCTAATGAGGGAGATTACATAAAAAAATGTCAAAAATTGAATATAAAAGTTAAAAATATGTTATTATAAAAAATCTAATTAAGAAGTTATTGCTATCAAGTTTTGGCAAGTAATATTATGAAAATAGCTGCACAAACCACAACTAAAACGCTAGGGGACTACGCTCACGAAGCGGTGAAAAAACACTTTAAAAAAACTTTGAAGTGGGAAAAATTAGTGAAAAAAGATGAAGATCCAGAAGCTTTGCACCAAATGCGAGTGGGGATGCGTCGTTTACGCACAGCCGTCAGCAGGTTTGGGCTAGCTCTGGATTTATCTAAGCCAGTAAGCGATAAAAATATTGGTAGAATTGCGCGTCGTCTTGGTAAGCTGCGAGATTTGGACGTGCTAAAAGAATCGTTGTCAAACGATTACAAACCAAATTTACCTCATAAAGAACAGAAATCTCTGCAAACAGCTTTCGATGCATTGGCTAAGCAACGTGAAGATGCATTGGAGCTTGTGGAAGAAACATTCAAGGATGAGCATTACAAGTCTCTAAAACAGGCGATGAACGAGTGGTTGGAAGAACCAACTTATCAACCCTTAGCATCTTTGCCTATGCAAGAATTGCTACCAGATTTACTTTTGCCTGAGGTGAGTAGTTTATTGCTAGATCCGGGTTGGTTAGTCGGAACGCAAGTTGAAAAAGCGGAAGTTGTCATTTCTAAAGGCTTGAAAGCAGAGAAGATAGAGGAAGAATTGGCAACTAATGGCGAAATGCTCCATAGTTTACGCAAACAAGCCAAGCGCGTGCGTTATCAAATGGAGTTATTTACGGAGTTATACGGCGAGTCTTACTCGATTTATGTTGCAGAAGTTAAAAGCATCCAAGATATTTTGGGTTCGATCCAAGATAGTGTAGTCTTAGGTGAGTGGCTCGTCGATGTCTTTGAGTCAGAAATTCACACTAAGCTTCCCACTTTGGCTAATTTATTAGCAGAAAATCGTTATAAGTTATGGCAGCAGTGGCAACCCTTACAGGAGAGGTATCTGAAAGCTGAAACTAGGCATGGCTTTCATTTAACAATACTGCATCCGATTTAAGCGTCTAACTAGCGACAAGACAGAAATACTACAGGTATTATCAGGCGATCGCAATAAGTGAAAGCAATCTGATGGGGCGATGACGATTCTGCGATACCTTGTAATTGCACTAACTTACATCGGCTTAGGGCTGGGCTACCTGCCTCTATTGCGAATGAATCGGGCAACCATTGCTCTGGTAGGCGCAGTAGCACTGATGGCATTAGGGGTGCTGGATCTCAAAGCGGCTTGGGGAGCGATCAACTACAAAACCTTGGTCTTTCTGTTTGGTATGATGGTCATCAGTGCTAACCTAGCTGCTTCTGGATTCTTCCAACTAGCACTCGATTACGTGACACGCTACATCCGCAGTCCCTTTGGTCTGCTGGTAATTTTAACCTTCGCCAGTGGTATCCTCTCGGCACTGTTTCTTAATGACACGATCGCTCTGATTCTCACTCCCCTAGTTTTAAGTCTAACTCAGTCACTGCAACTCAATCCCGTCCCTTATCTGCTAGCTTTAGCAGGAGCTACCAACCTCGGTTCAGTAGCAACAATTAGTGGTAATCCGCAAAACATCTTGATTGGCTCATTTTCTGGCATCAGTTATCTGGACTTTGCCAAAGCCTTAACGCCGCTAGCATTGGTGAGTTTGCTGGTACAAATAGGATTGCTGTGGGTATTGTATCCAGAGGTGCGATCAACAAAGGCGTGTTTGTCAGCGCCGTCAAATCGCTATCGTCTGTTTAAGCCTCTTTTAACCAAGAGTTTGCTGATTACAGCTCTTTTGCTAGTAGCGTTCTTAATTGGCTTTCCGCCAGCAGAAGCTACCCTGATTGCAGCAGCACTGCTGTTCATCACTCGTCGTGTCAAACCAGAGCGCTTTTTGCAAAAGGTTGATTGGGACTTGCTGGTGATGTTTTCTGGGCTATTTGTGTTGACCGAAGGAGTGCAGAAAATGCAAGCGCTAAACTGGTTTTCGCAGTTTGTCCACACACCACTCAGTATTCTAGGGGTGACAACGCTTCTCTCGAACTTGGTATCGAATGTCCCCGCAGTACTGCTGCTGCAACATCTGATTCCCCATCCGGATACACGCACCTGGCTACTGCTGGCGGCGGCTTCGACATTAGCAGGAAACTTGACGTTGCTGGGTTCGGTGGCAAATTTGATTGTAGCGGAAGCCGTGGCAAAGCAAGGGCATCAGTTGAGCTTTTGGGAACATATGCGGTTTGGCTTACCGCTGACAATCATCACCTTAGTTCTCGCTTACTTATGGATTTACCTGTGAGTGCAACTGCTTTTTGGGCGTTGCTGAATAGACTAAGGCATATTTTCCTTGTAATCTGTTCATTTTCCTACTTTCTTTCTTACCAATCAATTGGTTTTCTATCCCTGAAGAATCCACCCGTAGCACCGCCATCAGCAAGAGTTGCCAACCACACAATCGTATCTACTCCTTGTTCTGGAGTTAGTGGGGCAGCGCCACCACCCATATCGGTTTTCACCCAACCAGGGCAAACTGAATTAACTAATATGTTTGTGCCTTGTAATTCGTTTGCTAAAATTCGCGTTAAGGCATTCAAAGCAGCTTTGGAAATTCGATATCCGGTGTAACCGCCCCCCATATGAGTCAACTGTCCCATGCCAGAAGAAACATTAACTATTCGTCCATAATTCTGTTGCTTCATCAAGGGAATCAACGCTTGAGTCACTCGCAAAACACCGTAAACATTTGTTTCCATTGTTTTTTGCAAAGTGTCAATTTTGGCATCGAAAACACTGTTTTTACCAGCTTGAGAATCGATGTATATACCTGCGTTATTTACTAATGCATCAAGTTTGCCAAACTGCTGGCGAATGAATTCAGCTAATTTTTGGCTACTTTCATCGCTGGTGACATCAAGGGAATGAAACATCACATCTAATCCTTCAGCTTGCAACTTATCAGCCGCAGGTTTGCCTTTGGCTTCATCTCGACTAGTGAGAATTACCTGATATCCTTGTTTAGCTAACTGGCGAGAAGCTTCAAATCCTAAACCGCGATTTCCACCAGTTACTACTGCAACTTTTTTTGTTGTATTCATTAATTTTCTCCTGTTGTTAATTGCTAATAAGCGCTCTTTGCGCTTACTACGAACTATTACTTCAATGCATACTCTGGGTTATATTCAACTAACTCAATTTCGTTGCCATCGGGGTCATTAACGTAAATTCTGTGCTTGGTTTCCGGCGCTGTCATTGTGTAATATTCAATGCTTTCAGTATCAAGCAGTTTTTTCATATCTTCGCCGTCTTTAATCACAAAGCCTACATGGTTAATGCCGATGTTTTCATAAGGCATATTCTCCCGCTCAAGCTCAGGATGTTCGTTGAGTGTAAGATAAAATTGGTTATTGCCAAAATGTATCCAGCGACTGCCGTTGAATAAGCCTTCGGCACGCACATACCAATCAGGAAATAGGGTTTGGTAAAACTCTTTGGTTGCATCAATATCTTTGCAAGCAAGGTTGATGTGTTCAAATCTGTTAAAGTTCATTTTTTTCTCCTTTTTTCTCGTTCCCTGACTCTGCCAAGGAATACCTACTGTGATTCGCCTTACATCCTCTTAAATAAATCATAGTCGTTATGACTTTAAGTTGCCACTATTTAATTTTTTTCCTTTGGTGAGCTTTAGACCGCTGTGTGCAGCATAATTACTATTTAGTACTAATGTATTATTTTATAAATACACTCAAAGTAAAAGTATGGTATGGCAAATCAGAAGGCACAGCCTCCCCGAATGGATACCAAGTTAGAAGATACTTTACAAGCTCAGTTAAACCAATCTCTTCACTTCACAGGCTGTATGGGTGTGAATGTTGCTATCCATGATGAGAAACATGGAGTTTGGTTAGGAAGCAGTGGTTTTTGCGATATTGATGCCAAGGAAGCTTTGGGTGTTAATCGCTCATTTTACATTTACAGCATTACCAAAACTTTTGTTTCTGTTTGCTTATTGCGTTTAGCTGAGGATCAATTGTTAGATTTAGATGATCCACTCAGGAAATGGTTACCTAAAATGCCATTTTCGGATTTTGTCACATTGCGTCGTTTGCTGAATCACACCAGCGGAATACCAAATTACACCAGCTTAGAAGATTATTTGCCTGCTGTTAGTGAGAATCCTTCGATTCCTTGGACACATGAGAAAGTCGCCGAATTAACCTGTACAGGAAAACTTGACTTTGAACCTGGAGAAAAATGGAGTTATTCCAATACAGGCTATATGTTGCTGTATGAGGTGATTGAAGTTGCTAGCGGTAAGAGTTTTGCCCAAACATTAGAAGACAAGGTATTTTCAGTACTGGATTTGCAAAATACTTATGTTGCCCATCATGTTGACACAAAAGGCGTTCTCACACCAGGTTATTGCCGATACCTAAATTCTGAAGGAAAGATTGAGAATGTTATTCCTCGTTATCATCCAGACTGGTGTGCAACAGGACTCATTGCTTCTACTGCTGAAGAAGTCGGGAAATTTTTTGACGGCATCTTTTCAGGCAAATTGCTAGATTCCAAACAGTTAAAAGAGATGCTAACTCTTATACCCACAGGTACTCGCGAGCCTTGGTATAAAAAATCTTGTTATGGTTTAGGAATCATGGCAGATCCTCAATCTAGGCATGGTGAGAAGTATGGGCATGGTGGCGATGGTCCCGGCTATAATCTCTGGGCGATGCATCTACCTAATTTTCATAAACGCAAACTGACATTAGCTGTTTTTTGTAATACCTCGATTGGTCATCCTTATGGAATGGTGGATGATTTATTGCGTGTTCTGGAAGCCGCATAGCAAATGGGTGCAGGGTATTCCCTCCACCCAACCTACTGACTCGTCGCTTACAGTAGTTTTCGGGTAAATAGACACATTGTAGGGGCTATTCTGTGCTGTGCCCCTACGCATGGTTGTGGTTCAAATACATGAAAAATGCTGTTAGCTTCACCAAATAAAGGGAATCAAGCGGCTGCTAGATTGCTTATACTCAGCATATTCTGGATATTTTTGGGACATTGACTGTTCTTTTCGAGACATAAGCTGGAGGTAGAAAAGCAAGATATAATATCCAGGCACTAAATAAGCCCAAGGCGAACCAGCGACGACACTAAAACATTGGCAGGAATTTGGCGATATTAATCGCTGTGAGTGCTGTGACTCCGGTTGTTTTAACCTCGGCGGTGTTCTGCATAACTTTACCGACTTAATATTTTTAACCTTAATTCTAATTGCGTCGGTTAACTAAGGTAGCGCTAGCTTGGTCAACTGGCATGAGTATGACTTCGTTGATATTCACATGGCTTGGTCGGGTGACGCAGAAAAAGATGACATCAGCGACATCATCGGGGGTGAGAGGAGTTACTCCCTGGTAAACTTTGTTTGCGCGATCGCCATCACCACGAAAGCGCACTTCGCTAAATTCTGTTTCTACCATACCAGGATCAACAGAAGTCACGCGCACAGGGGTTCCCAACAAGTCTTGTTTTAAACCTTCGGAAATTGCTTTGACGGCGGCTTTGGTGCCACAATAGACATTACCCTTGGGATAAGTTTGATGTCCGGCAATCGAACCAATATTTACCACATGACCGCGATCGCGTTTCACCATTCCCGGAACAACATAGCGGGTGAGGTAGAGTAAACCCTTAATGTTGGTATCAATCATTTCTTCCCAGTCTTGAAAGTCGCCTTCGTGCAACTTGTCTAAACCGCGACTTAGACCAGCATTGTTAATTAAAATGTCGATATCTGACCACTCAGGGGGTAGGTTAGATATGGCAGATTCTACAGCAGAGCGATCGCGCACATCTAACTGTAACAAATAAATTTGTAGAGAGGTTTCCGGAAACGTCTCTACAAGTTCATCGGCTAGCTGCTGTAAACGTTCCCGCCGACGCGCCGCTAAAATTAGTTTTGCACCTGCGCTGGCAAAAATCCTGGCACAAGCAGTACCAATACCACTGCTTGCACCAGTAATTAAAATAATCTGACTTTGAATTGAAATCATTTTTAATCATTCGTGATTTGTCAAGAGTCATTTGTCAGAACCAAGGACAAATGACTTTTGACTCTTGACTAATAACTACTTGTTCACTACTTGCATTCGCTGAGTTACCATTGTCATGCCTTCTCCCCGCATGATTACCGCCGAAAGCCATTGGCTACCTGGGGTTGATGGTGCGCTTCCAACTTTAAAAAGTCCACCAGATGTAAGTAATTCCAAATCCACGGGTGTGGGGTTGAGATATTTTTCAGGTTGGATAGGTTCTTCTAAAGCCGCGCCTAGGAGAAAATCTTCACCAAGTGGCTCTTGGATGATCGCATCAAAATTATACTGCTGTCCAACTTGCACTTGCTGTGGTAATTTAATGTCAATCTTGGGTGGTTTTGCCCCAGAGGTAAGTTGGGTGCGTTCAGCTAAAATGTCTTGACGGAGGATTTTTGCACCGGAAATCCGCTGGCGAGATGTAATCGTAGCGTTGAGAGCTAAGTTATTACTGTTCGGAGAGGGCAAGCCTGTTATATTAGTCACCGTTTCGGCGATAATAGCATTGCCTTCAGATTTCCAAGATTGCAGCTGTGTGCTGTATTTTAATTGTGGATAGCGCTTCCACAGTCCAATCAAGGCTTGTTCCATTTTGGCGCGAGTTAATCCATCCCCAGTAGTAAAATTAGGGCTGTAGAACTGCATTACTTTTGTGACATTGCCTTGGCTTGCGGCTGCATCAATTTGCGTCAACAGGTTCTTCAGTTCGGCAGGTGCAGCTTGTGAGGCACTGCTTTGGACTAAGAGTTGTCTTTTCGCCGGTTGGTGATCAGAACTTCCAAGTTCCCCGGCTGGAAGCACGTGCCGTGGTGTGCTGGCTTGAGCGCTCCAACCAGATAATAAACCAAGTGTCAGCAAAAACAAAATTAGCCAGTTGCTTGCGGGAAATTTTCTTTGGCGTTTAAGTAGTAAGACAATAAAGTTAGGCATTGGTGATAGATTACGGATTTAACGAAAGAAGGCTGGGAAATTGTTTTATCTTAGTTAAGCTACGCGCAGAACGGTAGAGGGTTGATGGCAAAAGCACCGATACGATTACTAATAGCTGCCAGTGGGACTGGTGGACACTTATTTCCAGCGATCGCTCTGGCTGAACAACTGCCAGATTATAAAATCGAGTGGCTAGGTGTCCCGAATCGGCTAGAAACTCAGCTTGTCCCCAAGCAGTATCCATTGAATACTATTGCAGTTGAAGGGTTTCAGCAAGGGTTTGGATTGTCGTCTCTGAGAATTTTCGCTAAACTCGTCGGTTCGATTCTCAGAGTCAGGAAACTCCTGAAAGAAGGTGAATTTCAAGGCGTATTTACTACGGGTGGTTATATTGCAGGTCCTGCTGTAATTGCAGCGCGATCGCTTGGTTTACCTGTGATTCTCCATGAATCGAACGCCTTCCCTGGTAAGGTAACACGCTTTTTTGGTCCTTGGTGTAATGCTGTGGCGGTGGGATTTGAAGTTGCGGCTAAGTATATGCCTCGTGCCAAAACTATTTATACAAGTACTCCAGTGCGCTCCCAATTCCTAGATGAGGGAATTGTCGCATCTCTGGATTTACCCATTCCTGATGGTGTTCCCTTAATTGTCGTCTTTGGTGGCAGCCAAGGTGCAGTAGCCATCAATAAGTTGGTGCGCTCCTGTGCTACAGCTTGGTTTGATGCTGGCGCTTGGGTTGTGCATTTGACGGGGGATAAAGATCCAGAAGCTGAGAGTTTGCAGCATCCGCAATATATTGTGTTACCGTTTTATGACAATATGGCAGGATTGTTGAAACGAGCTTCTTTAGCAATTAGTCGTTCTGGGGCTGGTAGCTTGACAGAACTGGCAGTATGTGCTATACCATCAATTCTAATTCCTTACCCATTTGCCGCAGAAGACCATCAAACTTACAATGCTGAAGTATTTACCTCGGCGGGTGCGGCTTTAGCGTTTAAGCAGTCAGAGTTGACAGCGGAGGTGTTGCAAAGTAAGGTTTTGCATTTGTTGCAGTCAAAGGAATTGGGAAAGATGGCTTCTGCGGCTTATGCGATCACACTTCCGGATAGCGCTGAGAAGTTGGCGCAGTTGGTGCGTGAGGTGGTGGAGATGTAAAAAAACGAACCGCATTCGCGTAGCGTCTCCGAAAGGAGAAGGCGCAGAGAACGCAGAGGAGGAGAGGGAAGAGGGAGAAATGAAACCACAGATAAACACAGATAAACACGGATAATTATCTGT
Source organism: uncultured bacterium (assembly GCA_964245695.1). Classification (GTDB taxonomy): domain Bacteria; phylum Cyanobacteriota; class Cyanobacteriia; order Cyanobacteriales; family Nostocaceae; genus Hassallia. The sequence continues at coordinate 12,007 of CAXTNZ010000135.1, forward strand.
GTTCATCTGTGTTCATCTGTGGTTTAAATTTGTCTAGCGCTTCTAGGAGTGAATGAGGTACACGGGTAGGGGCATAGCATTGCTATACCCCGACGATGATTTGTACTATTTACGCTGCTTTCTCAAGTTCGCTTTTGACGGTAGCGTATCCCCAATCCAACCAAGGAAGCAAAGCTTCAATGTCTGCGGTTTCGACTGTAGCACCACCCCAAATCCGCAATCCTGGCGGTGCGGAGCGATAGGAGGCGATATCAAAAGCTACTTCTTGCTGTTCCAAAATTTTTGCTAATTTCTTAGCGCATTTTGCCTGTTCTTCTGGAGTTAAGGCGGTAAACCAAGAATCGACTATTTTCAAACAAATTGAGGTACAAGAGCGATTTTCCGGCTTTTCTGCTAAGAAAGCTGCCCAATTGCTTTGCTCAACCCATTTAGTAAGCGCTGCTAAGTTTGCTTCACTGCGCTTTATTAAACCGGGAAGTCCCCCAATACTTTCTGCCCATTTCAATCCATCCAGGGCATCTTCTACACACAACATCGATGGTGTGTTGATGGTATCGCCTTTGAAAATTCCTTCAATTAGTTTACCTTTTTGCGTCAGGCGAAACAGCTTTGGAATTGCCCGATCTGGCTGATAACTTTCTAGGCGTTCCACAGCACGGGGTGAAAGGACAATGACTCCATGTTGGGCTTCTCCTCCCAACACCTTTTGCCAAGAGTAAGTCACTACATCCAACTTTTCCCAAGGTACTTCCATCGCGAAAACAGCAGAAGTGGCATCACAAATGGTAAGTCCTGGGCGATCGCTTTTAATCCAATCGCCATTTGCCACTCTCACACCAGAGGTAGTGCCATTCCACAAAAACACAATGTCTTTTTGAAAATCAACTTCATTTAAGTCTGGTAAACTACCGTAACCTGCTTTCAGCAAACGAGTTTCCGGCAATTTCAACTCATCTAAAACATCTTTCACCCATTCTTGACCAAAGCTTTCCCATGCCAAAATATCCACGGGTAGCTTTCCTAACAGCGACCATAAAGCCATTTCCACAGCACCTGTATCCGAAGCCGGAACGATACCCAGGCGATAATCTGCGGGAACACCAAGGATTTTTTTAGAACGCTCAATCACCTCTGCTAATTTAGCTTTACCAGCTTCCGAGCGATGCGAACGACCTACACAGGCTTTTTCAAGTTGGGAAACAGACCAACCAGGTCGTTTCGCGCAAGGACCAGAGGAAAAATGAGTAACGCGGGGCTTTATTGTAGGTGGAGAAAGGTGCTCTGACATAAAGCTATTTTTGCAGACGTGTGGCATTTAGTAAGTGCTGATGTATATATTACTAGGTTTCACCTCTAAGATTGTTGGCTTTACTGAATAGACATATGAACTATTCTTTGTACTTTGGCGACGGACATGTTCCAAAGGCGTTCGTGACCTTTCTTTATATTGGAGCAAACACGCCCACAGGGCGTGTCCGACAGAACAAGACGTTGACGAAGATTCTTCGTGTCGCAGACAAGCCATCAAAGTCAGCCTCCGCTCCTAGACTTCTATGAAGCCCGGAAATGTCCTCGCCAATGCAACCGATGTGCGTCAGCTTTTCATACGCGGACTTAAGCGATCGCAAGCATTGTTGGTAATTGAAGAATTAGCAATGCGCGGTAGGATGAACGTTTGCAATCTTCGTGAAAGCAAATTAACTTTTCAGTCCACTTAAGTATATTTTAGCTATCTGCCATAGGTTTATAACCTAACCCCAGGCGGTTGTTGAGACTGTGACAAAATCTCACCGGGAGCAGAAAAGAAAGATTTTCATCGTTTAGTAGCGGCGCAGAACCTCAAGATACCTGAGTTAATAGCAAGGCTAAAAGAGTAAAGTTTTTTATGCGTTTTTGTGTAAGCAGTTCATGAGGTCTACTATAAAAATAGGAAGTAGAAAGTAGGGAAAAAACCTTTTTCTCTTAGCTTTACTCACAAGTTCCTCAAATTGTTTTTTTATTATAAAAATAATTGGGGTTTATTATGTTTATTAACAAGATTCTAGTTGCATTAGACCGCTCGGAAATGGGCAACCTGGTTTTTGAGCAAGCATTGGATTTGGCGAAGGTTACAAAAGCTAGCTTAATGCTGCTGCACGTTCTATCTGCGGAAGAAGAGGGCAGTCCCTATGTGCCTGTGTATTCGGGTTTTGACTACTATTCAGGGGTGCGTGGTCAAACCTTGGAGGTTTACCAACAACAGTGGGATGCCTTTAAACACGAAAGTATAGAGATGTTGCAATATTTCTGCACCCAAGCAAATACAGCAGGTGTCAGTACTGAATTTAGACAAAATCTTGGTAGTCCTGGTCGCTGCATCTGTGATTTAGCTCTTTGTTGGGGTGCTGACCTAATTCTCATGGGGCGTCGAGGTCGCTCTGGTCTGAGAGAACTATTCCTAGGCAGCGTGAGTAACTACGTTCTCCACCACGCGCCTTGTTCAGTCCATATTGTACATCTTCCAGTTGCTGCTCAAGAAGCTGAAGTTACACCAAAAACAGCAAGCATCTCAACGGTTAACTAGTCCCAACACACTTGAAAATTACCCATAACTTAGGGTGCGGGAACGTTGTGTAATGCACCGTAGTTCAATCGCTTGGTGCAGTGTCAATGGCACACAACGACATATTTGTAAAGTGTGTAAGTTTTATAAGCGAATAATGCGAAGATATTAACCTGTTGCTTACCCAAGTTGCTAGTTATTGATTCAGGCGATCGCTCGAGATTGTGATGCGTCTGAACTTGATAACCCGCGACTTGGGTTATTAGCCATGATTGGCGACTGCTATAATTCGATATCAGCTACGCCATTTGCCGAGCCATTAACTGGGCAAATAGTCCCTCCTGAGAAGCTAATTCCTCAAAACTACCTTGTTGCAAAACTCGACCTGCTTGCAGTACATATATGCGGTGAGCGTTGCGGATAGTGCTAAGGCGGTGGGCGATCGCTATCCGGGTAACTTGCAGTTTCTCCAAGCTTTCACTGACAATCGCCTGAGTTCTGTTATCTAAAGCACTGGTAGCCTCATCAAATAGCAAAATTCGAGGTTTCAGTACCAAAGCACGGGCAATCAGCAGCCTTTGCCGTTGTCCCCCAGAAAGATTGCCACCGCCTTCACTAATCACAGTATGCATCGACATTGGCATGGCTTCGACATCGTCAGCAAACCCAGACATCCGGGCTGCTTCCCAGGCTTCATCAAGTGTAATTTGGGCACCACTAGCGATGTTGTCGAAAATCGAAGCTGACGTAATCCTGCCATTTTGCAAGACTACGCCCAACTGTCGGCGCACTGCGTCAACATCCAACCCAGACAGTTCTTGACCATCGTAATAGATGCTGCCATCTTCCGGAGTTTCAAACCCTAGTAGCAATCTAAATATAGTAGATTTACCGCTCCCAGAGCCGCCTACAAGGGCAATAAACTCCCCAGGCTCTGCATGAATACTCACATCATCCAGCGTCAGGGGTCCATCTTGTCGGTAGCGGAACGTGACACGATCCACAGTGATTCTACCTGTAAGCTTACCAGGATCGGCTTTGCTAAGATCCACTTCTGGTATAGTCTCTAGAATTGGCTGAGCGCGTTTCCACTGGGGGATGACTTGCAAAGTATTAGTTACTGTATTGCTTACATCTGTGGCACCTTTAATAAAAGTGCCAAACGCAGAGTTAAAAGCTAAGAAAGTGCCAACGGTTAGTGCAACACCACCTGTAGTTTGAGCTTCCTGAAGCAGCTGGATAGTAAACCAAAAGAGGACACCAGAAGTGAACGTGGGCATCACTGTATTGAAAAGCGCAACACCGTCTTCAACGTTCTGGGTGCTGAGTTCCAGTTTTATTTGGCGACTGTAGTTTTTACTCCAAGAGGCGAAACCGCGCTCCTCAGCTCCAGCGACACGCAGTTTAGAAATGCCATTTATAAGCTGCACTGTCTGTCCAAAGATATCTCCCTTGACTTCCAGCAGTGGACGAACCTTACGAATCAGAAGTATACCAGAGAGTGTGGTGACAGCGATCGCAACTATTGCCACAGCAACAGCAACTAGGGCTAATTTGAAGTTGTAGTAAAACAAAAGCCCTAAATTCAATAATGAAAACAGACCGGTGATTAGAGTAATCAGGGTTGTGCCACTTAATTGGCGACGAATTGTACTAATAGACGTAACGCGGGACTGTAGATCACCTGTGGTATACTGGCGGAAAAAGGATACTGGCAGGTTCAGCAGCCGATCCCATACAGCGGCTTGGGTGGAGGCATCCGAAATTGTTTCTACCCGCAAAAGGGTAAATCCCTGAGCCAGCCGAAATAGCGCTGTTCCGAAAGCAGCAACCAGCAGCCCCAACCCGACTTGCAGCAATAACCCGCGATCGCTATCCGGAATCGCGTTATCAATCAAAATCGCAGTGGCGTGGGGTGTGAGCATTCCCAGCAGCGTTGCGGCAATCCCAGTTAAAAAAATAACAAGCAAATCCCTGCCACGATTCTTGAGCGCAAACCGAAATAGATCCAAAGCGTTGAGGACTTTATCGGGCAAAGACCGATAAAACATATAAGCACAGGGGTCGAGTGTCGAGGCACTACGGGCATCTACAGCAACACGAGTTCGATCCGCTGGGTCAAAGATTTCGTAGCGATTGGCTTTAAACGGTAGCAGCGCCATCGGTCGGTTGTCCTGCTGGGTGTATGCCACTAGGGGACCACAGTCCCTCTCCCACCAGTTGTCCCGCAGCAGAATCCGCCGCATTCGTAGCCGCGAGGCTCGCACAATTGCCTCCAAAGGCTCCTTAACCCGCTTGAGGTCTTGTGAGCGAGCAGGAGGACGAATTGTCACACCTAGAGATTTTCCCACAGCACCAGCAGCGACTAACAGCGGCGTGCCTTCCAAGAAAAAAGTTGCTTCTTGAGTTCCCAGAGACGATGCTAGTTCGCCTAGAGCCTCTGCTGTCACCTGACGATTGAGACGTTGGCGATCGCGAAGCCGTTGCAGTTCTTCTTGGGCTTCCTGCTGCTCTATGATATTAATATATTCAAGGAGTTGAGACAAGAGCTGGGACAGCCCCCCAAGTAGGGTATCTGGGTCATGAATTGCGCTCGTGGTTTGGGTGGTAAGCTGAACTTCCCCCACAGCTTGCAACCACATTCCGTCGCTTAAGGGAAAAATTCCCGCTGTCGAATCTAGAGTTAGTTGCTCAAACCCCATCCAGCGGACATTTCCTTGCTGAATTTGTACCCAGGCGATCGCTCCTGGTTCGGTTTGAAAAGTCTCACCATCGTTCAGGGAAAATCGCGCTTCTCCCGAAGCCCTAACTTGAATCGCTGGCGTAGCAACCTGGGATGCAGCGGTAATTTGCTCAAGCCAGCCCTCCACCAAAGCAATTATTCTATCATCCCCATCAGCAACTAACGCAAGAAAGCATTCTTGATCTACCTTTAGCAGTTCTGTCTCGCCAATCGGCACTGCTAAGAGTCGGCGGTGCTGATGAACAGAGTCAGCAGCGGTTCCGAAAAGTGCCGATTGGCGATCGCAACTGAACAGATAACGGCGAGTTCCTTCTATAACGCCATTTTCAACCGTGACGGCAAACAATGCTACAGAGCCGGACTGAACCACCCAAACAATCTGCGGGTCATCCAGCAGTATTGGTTCATTGCCATTGACTCGGCACAGTTGCCCCTGTAAATCTGCGATACTAACTTGGTTAACCATATCGATAGCAATCCTAAGTATTCTTAAAAGAGCATTTGGAAAATTCCTCCCCTTGTCAAAGGACATATTACGAGGGCGGGCGGAACAGAGGCACGACGCAAGTATCCTCCCCTTCGTTATCGAACCGCACTCTTACGCAGAGTCCATAGAGTCAGAATTGGCGTTGCCCAAGAGCGAATATGAAACTTAAAAATCAAGCATCTTAAACTCTTACTCTGTGCGGCTTTGCGTCTGGAGCGTGAGGCAAATTCATATTTTTAATCAGCAACACCTCAGAATTAAATAATTCCCCGCGTCCCCCACTCCCCCAC
>CAXTNZ010000136.1:0-18066 GCA_964245695.1 uncultured bacterium
GGCATCTACGCATATCGCCCTGGTTTCTGCCGTGTAGATCCAGTGGTGTTTCAAGATATGTTTGGTATTGAGCCAGAGGAACTCAACGATTTTGCGATTGACTGCTGTCGCCAACAGATAGAGGGAGTTTATGGCGATCGCAGTTTGGAAATTCTCCGCTTTGACTCTTCTGTTGGTTTATGAGTGACTAAGGGTTAAGGGTGATTTTTGTCAACCTAAAATATTCAGGGTTGCAATTTATGACAACAATCTGAGAAAATGAGAAAAATATGAAAAATTCCTCACGATAGGACTAGTGGCTGTGAAACTTGACTCCGCGCCTTTGAGCCTTTCTGGCATATCTCCAATAGAAAGCGAGATTGAATTACAAGACGGTATCGAATGCAACTCATCTCATCTAATTCTTGAGCCAGTTCAGCCTGTGGATGGCGATTGTCCTCAAAAGTCACAGTCTCCACTAGTAATCTTCGGCACTACGTTTGTTACTATATTTCTCGCGGAAATTGGCGATAAGACGCAGCTATCCACTTTGTTGATGAGTGCTCAATCACATTCGCCGTGGGTGGTGTTTATGGGGTCTGCGGCTGCACTGATAACGACGAGTTTATTAGGCGTACTCTTGGGTAGTTGGATAGCCAGCCGACTCTCTCCTAAAACCGTGGAAAAATCCGCAGGGGTAATGTTGCTGCTGATTTCCTTGATGCTGTTTTGGGATGTAGTCATTGGTTATTAGTAAGGACTGCTAGATAAATGACCAATGACAAATGACACTCGTACAAAGGACAAATTAATGGACTGGCATCTTTTAGGATTAAGTTTTATTACAGTTTTTTTATCGGAGTTAGGTGACAAAAGTCAGTTAGCGGCGATCGCACTTTCAGGTCGTTGTCAATCGAAGCGTGGGGTGTTTTTCGGGACTGCGGGTGCGTTGCTGCTGACTAGCTTGTTAGGAGCAATGGCTGGGGGAACTGTGGCAGAATTATTGCCAACGCGCATATTGAAAGCGATCGCTGCTGTGGGATTTGCTATACTCGCTATACGCCTGCTATTACCTAACGGTGAAGCATCCCAAGATTCTGAACAAACACCTTAAGCTTGAAACAGCCAAAGCTCAGGTAAAAGCCAGGACAACAGTTTTTTCCTTGCACTTTTTCCCAGGTTTAACTTGGGAATTTCTTATTTGACTGGGGACTGGTGACTGGGGCGCGAAGGTTATTCTTAATCGCTAATTATCAACCTAAAAAAACAATTGCCTACCAGCGGAGTTTATCAGTCTGGTAGGCAAATTTTGCTTGTGCGATCGCGTACTCGCGGGCGCTTCGCGCCATCGCTCGTGAGTTTAAACTTGTCGCCAGCAGCGATTTAAAAGTGTACCCGCCGCCAACAATTTTACAGCTTCCAGCACCCAGTAACCACCGTGCAACAAATTCATTCCCGCCGGAATTGCAGTAGCTGTTTCAAATAAGTTCAACTGAACTCCAATAGCAGACATTTGTGGAGTTAAGAAATAAGTATCAACCAGAGATACAGCTAGTAGTAGGACTGATAAAACAACAGTACCATTACGCCAGCTATGAGTTTTGCTCATAGCCAAAACACCAGTTAATATTATGCCAGCAGACAATAATTCAATGCGATTAAAATTCCAGAAAATTGCATAGCCTGCTGTGGCAAAACCCGTCTGAGTCATCATTCCAGACAAATAAAGACTAGGCATAATTACCCAATCCAAAACTATACTAGCACTGAGCCAGAAGCCCAAAGTCAAGATGACAGCAGTTTGCCAAATCGGGCGCTTTAATTCAACGTTAGAAATAGCATTCATAAAATAATTGCCTGTATGTAATTACTATTTTGTAGCTTAAACAGTTACTTTGACAACCAATCTAAATTATCTTTAACAAAACAGTTGTTATTTTTGTTGAGCAACTTTTTCAGAAAATTTACTTTACTTTACAAAAAATAATAAAGAAAAATAACTGTTGCGATTGGATGGTAATATAGAGATATAAACTGACTTTTTGAAAAGAAAACAGTGAGCGATGTCTGGTGACAAGCCCGGAGATTCCAGAGTCTCCGGCTTTGCGCTCAACCTCTACGCTTTTTTCAACTTTCCCCACAAGCAGTTGGGTATACGGTCGGTGCAATGCTACTAAACCATTAACTTAAATTATTTTGAAGAGCGTTTTGTGTGAACAGACCAAGACACATTGCCGTTTTATTTTGCACAGCAATTGCTTGCGTAACTGGAATTGGGGGATTTGCTGCTGACGTGAGTCAAGCAATTCAGTTGCAAGATGGCACAGTATATTTTGCCCAACCGCCGCGCCTTGTAAATGCAGCCACTACTTATAACGATGTTTATGTATGGGGCGCGACATATTACTTTACAATCAGCTTGCCGGATAATGCCGGAGAACCGTTACAAAGGATAACTATCAATCAGCATGAGGGAGTAGACGACATTCAGTTTGAACTGAAAAAAAGTTACGCCTTTGAAGGTACGCGTTCAAACGAAAAGCAGAGGTTGCAACTGACAGATGTCAGCAGAGATAAAAAGACAATATCGCTAACATTTAACCCGCCAGTGTCTCCAGGTAAAACCATCACAATTGGTTTGAAACCAGTGCAGAATCCTACAGTTAGCGGTGTTTATCTATTTGGAGTCACGGCTTTTCCTGCGGGTGAGAAATCTCACGGTCAATTTCTCGGTTATGGAAGGCTACAATTTTACAGCCACGGTAGTGAATCGGGATTTTTCCATAGTCCTTGGTTTTAAGAGGAATTTGAGATTTGAAATTAATCCTTAGTCTTTTACAGCAGTTTTCAATTCGTTAGAACACACATTGGCTGTAGGGGCACAGCACTGCTGTGCCCCAAAGAGTGTGGTTTGTAGTTTTAGTCCCTAGGATTATGAATTTAATCACATGCTATTTTCGTAGGGTGCGTTAGGAACGTAACGCACCATTGCCAAAACTTTGCGGTGCGTTACGAGTAGCGCTAACACACTCTACCAAACATTCATTTTTGCACTTTATTTAATTCCTAGTTCCCAGTCCCCAATCCCTAGTCCAAGCGTCCCTGTAATAAGACAGTCTTTGCCCATTCCCTTAGATTCGTTGGTGTGGTTGAAGAAGATGTACGTGGCTCTTTTGCATACGCACCACCAGCCACTGCTGCATACATATCTAAATAAGCTTGAGCAGCACTTGCGGAACTTCCAATAGAAAGGAAAAATTTTCGTCCTACTTCTGGTTCTACAGACACGTATTTAATCGGTTGTTGCAAAACTTCCGTCAGAATAGCTGTGGCTTGTTCCATGCTCAAGTCTTCGGGTCCGTGTACAGGTTGAAATCCTTGGTCTGACCAAGAGGTATCAAGAAGCAGGGCTACTGCCATAGCCGCAATATCTTGTGTGGCTACCATAGGTAAAGGAACGTTTCCAGGCAAAGGCTGCATCACTGATCCGTCCCTAATCATCGGTGCAAAGTGAAGCAAGTTTTCCATGAAAGAACCACAACGTAGGTGTCTGGTGGGAACTTTTGTTTTATTAATTGTGTCCTCCATCGCGTGCAGAGCCGACACGGGACCTGCATTTTTCACACCGTAGCCACCACTGGAAATAGTAACTACACGGACATTTGGGGCATCTTGTAAAGCTTCGCACAGGATGTTCGCGAATCCGCCGTAATATTTCCCAGCGTCTTCCCATTGATTGCTTTGAGGAACGCAGAAGAAAACAGAATCTACACCAGATAGTGCTTTGGCGATCGCCTTAACATCATTAAGCGAACCTTGCACAATCTCTATTTTTGTGCGAATACTTGCTTCTATTTTCTCTGGATATCGCGCCAGAACACGTATAGAGGAAGTTACTTTCAGTAATTCTTCTAAAACTTTTTTGCCAATGTTACCAGTTGGAGTAGTTACAAGAATCATATATCTTTACCTTCAGAGTTGTTTTGGTCATAACGTTAAGATAAATGTCCAAACCCTAGACAGACAATGATTAAAAGTCCAATATTTATAACTAAAAGTCCAATCTCACTCTCTTGATTACTCCTGACGCGCTCACAGAAATTTTGCAGACAGTGCATCTAGAAAGCACTGTACTTTGTCATTGCGAACTGACAGCACCGTGGGGAATTTATATTGATGGTGATGAAGCAGCGGTGTTTCACATTGTGACCAAAGGCTGCTGCTTTCTCAAAGTGGACAACCAACCCACAACAATTTCCTTGTCTACTGGGGATTTTGTTGTGATTTCTCCTAACTTGGGGCATGTGATTAGCGACAATCCAAATAGCCCTGTGATTAATTTGGAGAAGCTTCTGTTCGACTATCAGTCCAACAGTCACAAACCACTGCCTAATGGACACAAAACATTGCGTCATGGAGGAGGTGGAACACTAACTAAAATGTTGTCTGGTTGCTTTTGGTTTCGGGACTACCCGAAGAATCCACTGTTAACTGCACTACCACCACTTATTCACATTAAAGGGGAAGAAGGTCGAGCAGTGCCTTGGTTGGAAATGACTCTGCAATTTATTGCTTGTGAGATAGAGACAGACAAGCCTGCAAGTCTTGCCGTAATGACACGACTAGCAGACGTATTATTTGTCCAGGCGATTCGCGCTTATCTAGATGGATTGGAAGGTGAGCGTAGTAGTTGGTTACAAGCTCTAACCGATTCTTCGATGAGAAAAGCTTTAGATTTGATTCACCACCATCCAGAAGAAAATTGGACAGTCGCATCATTGGCAAAGCAAGTAGCAATGTCCCGTTCTGCATTTGCCGCTCGATTTACGCAATTGGTGGGACAGCCACCATTGCAATATCTTACAGCTTGGCGGATGCAAAAAGCTGCTCAACTGTTGCGGGACGATCAGGGTACAAATATAAAAGAAATTGCCAAACGAGTTGGTTATGATTCAGAAATCGCTTTCAGCAGGGCATTTAAGCGTTGGGCTGATGTAGCTCCTGGTGCTTTTCGGCGTGGGGGGTGCTGGTAAGGGCGGATAATAGTCCTATAATCTCATAAACATCCCCTACCAATTCTATTTATCTTTAAAAGTCCAGACACCATTATCCCAATCTGCATCCGATGGGGGTTGGTGCAGCCAGTGCTGACAACGCCGCACATGTAATGTAGCGGCTTGGTCATGTTTGTCAACTTCTAGAACTTTAGAAAACTCGGCTAAGGCTAAGAGAAAGTCGCGATTTCGATAATACTCTCGCCCTTTGTGATAATAATCAATTACTTGCAATTTTTCGCTTTTTATGGTTTCAGAACGCAAACCTACGAGTTCATATATTGCTACTGGTTCATTTCTGCCTTTAACACGAATGTAATCTAGTTCCCTAGCCCAGACATTATTTTGGCATTGTTTATAAGTGCTATCGCTAATAATGATGTCGCAACCATAGTATTTACTGACACTTTCTAGTCGGGAACCAAGGTTAACCCCGTCGCCAATTGCCGTAAATTCCATCCGCTTACTAGAACCCATATTGCCACTAATTACAGTGTCGGAATTGATGCCAATGCCAATGTTAATTTTTGGCTTGTTAGCTGCTAAGCGTTGGGCATTAAATTCTTGTAAGCGATGGCGCATTTCTATGGATGTTTGCACAGCCATCCAAGCGTGTTCTTTTAAGGGTAGGGGGGAACCAAATACAGCCATGATGGCATCGCCGATATATTTATCAAGGGTGCCTTTGTGTCTAAAAATTGCCTCCACCATTGATTCAAAATATTCGTTGAGCATACTTACCACTTCTTCGGCTTCTAGGTTTTCGGTCAAAGTGGTGTAGCCACGAATATCAGAAAATAAAATCGAAACTTCTTTGCGATCGCCTCCTAGTTTAGTGTCATCCAATTTCAGCAATTCTTCCGCTAATTCTTGGGTCATGTAGCGATACATCGTACTTTTGAGGCGCTTCTCATCACTGATATCTTCCATCACAATTAGTGCGCCACGAACTTGAGTTTGGTCGCTGGCATCAGCAATTGTGTTAATTGATAAATTAATACTGTGCTGTTCTTTGCAATCAGAAATGAGTATGCGATCGGGGTAATATTGCTGACGGCATTTGAAGTTAGCTGCATTTAAAGCATCTTGACACCACTTGCTAAAGTCGCCTTCTTTGATACGGATGACATCACTAATTAATTTACCTTCCAAGCGGTCTTCTGGATCAACCCCTAGCAAGCGTTTAGCACTTTCATTGGCGGCGATAATTAACCCGGCTTTATCAGTGGAAAGCACGCCATTAGAAAGACTACGTAAAATATCGCGCTGCATTTGTTCTTGTTGCTTAACTGTGGCAAACAACTGAGCATTGTGCAGTGCGACTCCCGCTTGAATATTAAAAGCTTCCATAAACTCTTCGTCATTGCTGTCAAAACTAGCTTGGAAACATTCGGGAGCTTTGGGCCACAAATTCGGGTTATAATTCGGAAAATCGCCGGATTTCTTTTTATTTACTAGCTGGGTAACACCAATCAATTGTTGATCAGCGTTAAACACTGGCATACAAAGTAGACTACAGGTGCGATAGCCATTTTGTTGGTCAATTTGTTTAGCTGTATCAGAGTCGGGATGGTCATACAGGTCAAAGGGAATATTCAGCGTCTGACCAGATGCAGCTACTATGCCAGCAAAGCCTTTACCTATTGGTACTCGCAACTCCTTAGTTGAATTATCGTCCTGAGTGATTTTCGTCCACAATTCATTTGCCTCGCAGTCTATTAACCATAGAGTACTGCGATCGGCGTTCATTAGTTCTTTCGCCTCATCCATCACCCGCTTCAGGGTGTCTTCTAAATCGAGACTGCTTTGAGAAAGGGACTTAATCGCCTTCATCAGCGCTGCTGCTGCCCTTTGTTTTTGGGTGGCGACATAAAACGATCGCGATGACTCTAAAATCAGTCGAATTGATGGCGCAAATTCCTGAAATAATTGTTCGTCAGCGCTGGTAAAGCCCCTAATATCAATTTTATCGGAGATGGGCGCATCTGGATTGTCAGGAGATAATAATTTATTCAGTAATTGTACTACTGCGACTAATCGCCCTTGTTCATTTAACAAGGGCAACGCCAACATTGTGTAGGTGCGGTAGCCGGTTCTTTTATCTTGTTGCTGGGCAACTGCCGATCGCAGATCATCATAAAAATCATAGGGAATATTGATCACTCGTTTATAAGTGGCAACTTCACCAGCAATACCTTTATCTGCTGGAATGCGAATTTCTAGAGAGCGATCGCCTTCCGCCTCTGCGACAATTGACCAAAGTTCTTTTTTTTCTTCATCTAACAAAAATATTGTTGTCCGATCGGCTCTCAGTAATTCCCCTGTTTTCAAAGTGATAGTCTGTAACATTTCTTGCAAAATTGTTTCAAACCCTTGGGAATCCAACATCGAGAGGGTTTGATTGACAATCAGCAATTTTTGTTCTACTTCCGTAACGACCTGTTTAAAAGTATCCTGGGTCAGCGGAGCCAGAAAATTAGAAATAGTGCCTTTTCTTTTGGCGAGGGCACCCACAGACGGAAAATTGTCTTGCAAGTCGCGGTTTTCTTCGTTGCGAACACCAATAATCATATTGGTGGTCTTTCCGCAACTACGTTGATACACTGACATAAGTGGCTTTAGATATAAGATTAGATTTAGGAATCTTGATGAATTCCCTTAAATGTTTGTAAGTGTAGCTCATAGCATCAATCGCTACACATTATCCACAGTTTAATCTCTTGTCGAGCTAGCGTCATCACTTTGGTAGAGGGGCTTCTTGGGTGATGGGGAGTTGAGGAGAACCCACTGACTTCATGACCTCATAAGTCTTTACAAATGAAAGCAACTTCAATATAAATACTGAGTTTGATTAATTATTGTCCAATTAAACAAGGTGCTGGAGAGAATTTGAGCCATACAGCTACGAAGTTGTGAAATTATGTACCCAATCGGCTTTTTGCTCGCTAAAAAAGCATAAAATTCCCAAATCTTCCATCAAGCAGTTCCCCTGTATAAATCAAGCAAGGCATTTATGAATTGGATTAAGGTACTTCCCCAAGACGAACTACCGCCTAATGGGCGAAAAGTTGTCAAAGTTGAACAACGCGCTATTTTACTACTTCACCATGACAATGAAATATACGCGGTGGAGAATTCCTGTCCCCACTTGCGGCTACCCATGCAGAAGGGTAAATTAACAGAAGATGGAGCAATTATCTGTCCTTTTCACCGCAGCGCCTTTGACTTACGTACCGGCAATATCAAGGAATGGAGTACTTTTCCTCCCGGTGTTGGTAAGGTGCTGGGGATGATTGCCAAAGAAAAGGCACTACCTGTTTTTCCCACTCGTGTGGATGAAGGTAGTATCTGGGTGGGGTTGCAATAGATCCAGAAGTGGGTAAAGAAGTGGGAAAAACGCTTTACCCCAACCCCAGTTAAAGTCGCGTCTGTACAATAGCGATCGCTTTCTATTTAAAATCAGGAAAATCCTCTCTGAATTCAGAGAGGATTTCTAAGTAAGTGATGATATTTAACAAACAACTGAACAGCTATTACGGAGTTGAACTATCTTGGTTACTGTTCTCAGTAGTCGAAGAACTGCTACCGGGTGTTATATCTGTTTTATTTTCTTTTTGATCAGAAGGAGTAACTGTACTGTCACCGCTTTTTGAGGTTGTGGGAGTAGAAGTAGAGGTGCTACTACTGCTACTGTTTGAGCTTGATGACGGCGTGGGGCTAGTTTGTGTTGTCGGAGTTTGTTTAGCCGCAGGCTCTTGAGGTGGAACAGTAATATTAATGTTAGGTGTCGCCGGACTGGCTGCTGGTGCAGCTTTCTGTTGGGGAACAGGTATAAAAACTGGAACTTCCTTAGTTTTTTCAACAGTTTTTTCAACTGGAACTGGAACTTCCTTGGTTCTTTCTATAATCTTCGTTTGGGGTTGAGGCGCTTGAGTTTCTACAGGAGATGGGCTGGGAGATGCACTGTTAATCGGTACAGGAAGCACGGTAGGTGTAACAGTATTATCCACAGCTTGATCGCGTTGATTAAAATACCACAAGGCACCGCCTGTCAACGCTGCTAGGGCGGTAAGCAAAATGCCTATTAATAATCCACGCCCAGCGTTTTCATTATCCCGTTCTACTAGTGTCTGTTCCTGGAAGTTACGCTCAGATGTTTGACCGTTAAGATAACCATTCTGATAGGATTGGGGATCTACTTTGTTGTTATTAACTGTTTCACTAGTTCGCGTCACGTTGGTGTGAGTATTTCCGTCGCTATCGGTGTGACTCTCTTGCTGAACTTCGCGGTAACTTTTGTTATCGTTTGAATTAGTCATATGTGTTGATTTTCTTGTCGTAATAATTTGAAAAAGGTAGATGCAAAGAGCATCAGAGGTTTTCAACCTAGAAAACCTCTGACTAGATATCCCTGGTGTTATTTAAAACAGTGTTTCAATGTATTGCCAGAATAACTTCTGTATTCGCGGAAACGGTTCTGTCCAAAGAGGTGATATAAACCTCCTCCCAAGGAGGGATTGTTTAACCTGAAGTTAGAGATTTAGGATTTAGGCAATAGTGATATTGGTGAAGCGATCGCCTTTTCTGATTATCATGACGATTGCCCACTTGTAGTCAGGACTTCAGTCCTTATCTGATAAGATGAGCACTAAAGTCGTGACTAAGACGAACTTATTATTACTGAAAGTCCGCCAACATTAATGTAGAATCAGCCGATCGCCCAAATTCATCAGAGTGCAGATTAAAGATGTACTTGGGCATCAAAATAGAGAAATGTACCGGGAGTCACGAAACGCAGTAAGTAATGAAGGCTATAAACTCTTGGATCTAAATGGTCGGCGTAGGCGATAATGCGATCGCAATTTCACAGCCAGCTAAAAATTTCCTTATTCCTAATTTTATCTTTTTTCGGGAAATAGCTATCTGCATAGTGAAGAGATAAATAAAGGCTCAGGCTTTACTTATTAATTGAGATATGCCACTGTGATTTTCCAGTAAGAGTAACTAAAGTCTCAGTGGCGTGGAGGTAAGCAAAATGACAACTACACAAACTAGCTCAAAGAAACAACAAAGCAAATCCGCTAAGAAAAAACAACCGTCTTTTCTTTACACGGATATTGGTACTCCTCAAGTACCAATTCGCCAAGGCACAACAAAGCAGGAACATGAAGTCTTGAGTGATTGGAACCACGCGAGTTAGCGATTTGAGGTTGCACTGCTCAAAAATATCTTGAGCGAATGCAAGTATTATCAACAGGATCAGATGGCTCTGAGGCTGAGCATTTTTGCACCCTAGTACAACGTGGCGGAAATAAAGCTACCATTCAAAAAAGCCAGAAACCTTTTATTTCAAGCTTTTTGAATTTTGAATTTTGAATTTTGAATTCCGCGAAGCGGTACTAGCCCTTTGTGTCTCTACCCAAGCTTTTAACTATCTAATGTTCACCTCTTGCATATAATTTCCTGGCTGAAAATTGTCCAGCTTGGTAGGTGTTTTGCTGTTGATGAATGAATGTGTCCACATACTCTTAGCTGTTTGTGATGCTGCTACCTTTTCACCTTCTGCAAGTTGCGAACGGCGACTGTCTTCACTCGGTGTTTTATCAGCTTGCAGGCGCTGCTTTTGAGAATACTCAATCAGCTTAGCTTGAGCCTGAGCATAAATTGGAGTACCTTTGGGAACCTGTTGAAGAAATTCCACAGCACCATTAAAGTCACCCGCTGCTGCTTTTTGGTAGGCTTTTTGTACAAAGTAGGCTGATCTGATTTGCTGCTTTTGATTGTACTCAGCTAACTTTTGTTGAACTGTAGTATCAGCACTTTCTTGGGGAATTTGTTGCAAGTAGTCTATAGCAGCCGAGAAATCTCTTTCCCCTGCTTTCTCGTAAGCTTTTGCTAATAAGTCTTTTGATTGTACTTCGACATTTGCCTGTGCAGATTTAACTAGTTTGTCTGTTTTAGATTGCCAATATAAAATATCTGGAACCTGAGAAGCAGTACGAAGTACATCTGACCAGCGACTTTCGTTGAAGGCTTTTTCAACTACTTGGTATTGTTGCGCCGCAACTTGCCATTGCTGTCGCCATTCTCCAATTGTGGCTTGAGCTTCTGGATAAACAATACTGTTTGAGGGAATGGATTTAGCAAGAGCGATCGCCCCTTCTAAATCCCCCGATTGATATTCTTCTGTCGCTTTATATAAAGCCTCTGTTTCTGAATACGCCGGCGAATTATTAACTAAAGAATATACTCCAAATCCCATCACCAAGGAATTAGCCGCCAACCCTACTCTCATTCCTTTGAGTACGGAGGGTGATTTCATAAATTTAAACCGCCTTTGAGAGTTATCACCCTGTATGGATGAGTCTGAGAACACCGTATATCGTGCATCTACTACTTGCATCTGCTCATCCCAAGGCATTTGCTTAAGCACTTGCAGCACCTCAGCCGCTGATTGGAAGCGGTCTTGGTGGTCATAGCGAATCATTTGGCTGAGGACAGCAGCTAAATAATCGTTAACTGGCGTGTTGTTCAAACGCCAGAAAATCTCATTTGTATAAGGATCTATTTTTAATTGCAGCGGTGCCAATCCTGTTAAAGCCTGGATGGCAATCATGCCTAAAGCATAAATATCACTGTTGGGCTGTGCTTGACTAATAAATTGCTCTGGCGGTATGTATCCCAAGGAGGTGACGGGCATCCCATAAATTGGTAATTCTGCATCTATGCCAAAATCAACCGGCTGGATCGAGCCAAAGTCGATGAGAATTAACTTGCTGTCATAAGCACGTCTAATCAAGTTTTCCGGTTTAAGGTCGCAATGGATGACTTTTTGTGAGTGAACAAATTCGATAATTTCCAGGACATCTATGAGGAATTGGATAACTTCGCCTTCACTCCAGAGTCGCCCCCACTGTTGACTGATGGGCAATTCCGCAGTTAACGCATGTCCTTCAATAAACTCTTGTACTAAGAAGAACCGTTCATTTTCTTCAAAACAGGCAATAAGTTCGGGAATCTGATTATGTTGTCCCAGATGCTTCAGGGTTTCGGTCTCCGTGAGAAACCGCAACCTGAGAGTGTCTAAGTAGCTGGGTTGAGAACTTGTCACCTTAAGCTGTTTAACTACGCATTTCGGGTTTTCAGGGTGATCTATGTCTACGGCAATGTATGTTTCTCCAAATACCCCTGCACCCAGGTTTTGGACGATTTGGTACCGTCCTTGTAGTACTTTACCGATCATGTGTTGGGTCATGAGCTGGTTACTGAGTAAGTCGTTATTTAGGTTTTCTGACATTACCCCGTTTTTCCGGAAACCCTTATGAATTCATAAATAGAGGGCTAATTCTTTCTAGAAAATTATTTATTAATCTAAGTATTGCCACTTAGTTAATTAAATTTTATTTATATTGTTTACTACAGTCAGCTTGAAGGCGTGTAAGGTATGAAATAGTGCCGATATAATCGAATATTGGCACTATTTTTCACATATCTGCTGTGCCAGTTTGGGTATCTGGTTGAGTCAGTATTTTTACGATAAGTTAGGGAGTTTAGCTTGTAGTTAGCGCTAACTACAAGCTGATAACATTAATGTTGACAGTCTCTAGTCTTCAGTACTCAGTCCCTCAACCTCTTCTTCAACCACCTGAGAATTATCTTGTAGCGGCTTGACTAAGGAGTGCGTAGATGCAAAGCAGCTTGTCGTTAGACATCGCCTGCTGAATACAAGCCTTAATAAAGTGCAGGCTCCCAACCCGCATTTAATTTTTCTGTTTGGTTATCCTCAAACCTACTCATAGTGCGTCCACATCCGAATAACTTTAACGGTTTGCTCAGATTCAATAACTTCATATACCAAGCGGTGCTGGATATTTATCCGTCGAGAATAGGCACCTAATAGAATAGATCACCAACTAACTTTTCATAGGGTGGAGGATTTTCAAAAGGGTTTTATTGAAGTATTTCGAGTAGTTCCTCAGCTTTATTCTTCAAGTTGCTGGCTGCTAACTTCTTTGCGTCTTTTTGCGCTTGCTTTGTGTAAACGAGTTTCCAACTCACCAGTTCAATTCCTGATCGCATTCCTGGATAGGGGTTGCTAACCCTGTCTTGATAGATTCTCGCATTCCAGGGACAGATAGCAAGTATAGAGTTTCCTGAATCGCAGACCAATCTTCTTCAGCAAGGAGGATGGCATTACTATGTTCACCCTTAATCAGAACAGGCTTGTGAGATTGGACAACTTGATCGATGAGTTGTTGTAGCTGATGTTGAGCCTCGTTAACAGGAAGACTAGACATTATAACCCTCTTACCTTTAATGGCTTTAGCGGTAACACTATATTCGTTATTTCCTTATAATTACCTGGTGAAATTTAGATATTCCTTTATCATTTTATTCACTAAATCAACCTGCAATTACCATACAATCCCTAATCCTTAGTCTCCCCCTCATTCTCATCTTCCAGCACTTCAGCACTTAGTTGCAAAGGCTTGACCACCCGTGCGATCGCCTGTTGAATAAAAGTCTTCATAAATTCATCGCGGCGATTGATCTGAAACTGTCGCTGCACTACCTCTGTCATCCCACCATCACCCCAATCTTGGTCGTGACGGAAATACTCAATAAAGCTTTTACCAGCGATGCGAGTCAAATAAGCCGCTGTCACACCTTGAATTGCCCGACCAACAATAAAAGTGGCAACATTAAGTTGCAATGCTGTTGAAAGTAATTGCAGCGCTCCCTTAACAATCCCCAAACTGGCAAGAGTTTTCGCCAAAGACAACGCTAATTCCCGTCCGCGCTCCATATTCAATTCACAGCCGTAGATTCTACCAATTTCTACGACCATTTGCGCGTTTACGGCGGCTGTTGCCAACAAATCGACCATCGGTAAAGGCGTTACTGAAACCACACCAGCACCAATCCACTGAAATCGCTCAACTATTTTCTCAGCTTGACGGCGACGTTGAGCATCGATGAGTTTCCGCGCTTCTTCTCCCAGTCGCATTGATTGCAAAAGAATATTATCTGCCACCAAATCTTCACCCTCTGCCCGCAATATTGCAGCCATCCGCCGCAACAATGGTAAAATATCCGCTTCCGGCTGAAAGATTTCGCCATTTTCTAATTGTGCTGCTTGGGGATTAGCGGCGATCGCTACTACATCATTTGTCGCAATAAATCCGCGCACCCGCTGGCGCAAGCGTGCGAGAATGGCTTCTTTATCCTCTTCGGTATACATGTCGATTTTGTTGAGAACCAAAAGCGATCGCTTACCAATTTCCGCCAAAGTCCGCAGCGGCTCATATTCTGAGCGCCGTAAATCATTATCCACCACAAACAACAGCAAATCTGCTTCTGTCGCCAGTTCTCGTGCTAATTGTTCGCGTTCGGTTCCCGCAACTCCCGCTTCTAAAATCCCTGGCGTATCCGTAATTAAAATCTTGCGTTCTAATCCCTTCAACCGCAAACAATAAGTTTCCCCTACCTGAGTTGTTCCCATCGGCGCATCTACCTGTCCCACCATGCGTCCCATCACGCCATTTACCAAAGAGGTTTTCCCCGCACTTCCCGTCCCAAACACAACTACTTGAATTTCGCCCCGTGCTAAATTCGTTTCAATTTCTCGCGAACGACTCAGTAAAGCTTGTCTTTGCACTTCATCTTGAATTTGCGAAACTTGTTGCCGCACAGCTTGTAATGTGGAAGAAGCCGCCTCAGATTTAACTACGGGAATTTGCGCCGCAGTAACTCGCTTGCGGTTGCGTGGCGATCGCTTCTCATTTTTCTGAATCACCAATACATAATAGACAAAAGCGGCAATTAATGCTCCAATCAAGACAACCAGCAGTAACAACAGCAGATTACCTAACAGCGGCGAATAGGACAATTGCCAGTAGAGACGTGATAGGGAATCAATCAGCCACAGGCTTAGCCCTAAAATGAGGATGAGACCAACAATCAGCGTGACTATGCGCGACAGAGGCATGGATAGCAAAGATTAGTGGGTAAGTAGGCAGATGCTTCTCATGTTAATAGTTTCAGTTTGTAGTAGAAAAAGATGGTGGCGAGATTACTTGCTAGTTAACTACAGAGTAGGCGATCGCAGAGCGCGCCCTATTGCCCAACTCCAAACGGAGTTTGGAGTTGCCCTGTGCTTTTAGCACAGGGGAGGGATTTTCTTAAAGAAAATCCCTCGGCAATATACGGGCGATCGCTCACCATTAATCTCAAGGTTGCTAAAAGCTTATTTTTTCATGATACTCAAAGCTAAGTAGCACACAACGTGTAAAAATCTGCTTTTGGTGCAATCAACAAAAAGGGAGAAAAAATTTATGGGACTTTTTGAGCAAATTATCGGTGCCGTAGCCAATCCGAATCAACAAGGCAACATCGGACAAATAGGTAGTATCATCAACACTGTGCAGCAACTGAGTAATAGCACTGGTGCTGACTCCTCAACCATGCAGTCGGTGTTCTCAATTGTCGGTGGACAAGTGCGTTCTGCTTTACAACAGAAGCGAGACACAGATGGTAATGAAGCAGCCGAAGCTGTAGTAAATCAATTTGGCGGTAGTTCTCCTAACCCCCAAGCCGTTACTTCCCTCTTCTCTGCTGGGATGCAGCAGCAGGTGGCGGAAACTGTTGCTCAACGTACTGGGTTGGATGCGGGTATGATTCAACAATTGCTACCGATACTGGTTCCCGTAGTGCTGAATGTGTTGAAATCGGGAGCGAATAATCAAGGTGGAAATCCAGTGCTGAATTCGTTCTTGGATGCTGACCACGATGGCGATGTTGATATTGCTGACGCGATGCAAATGGCTAATCGCTATATGGGAAGGTAAAGGGGACTGGGGATTAGGGACTGGGGACTGAGTAATCTTACTTGCTTACCCCTCTTAAAATTACCTATATCTCAATACCGTTCAGTTAAAAGCTATCGATGGGAATTTTAGGCTGACAAGAAACGCGAAATTTGAGCCAGCGCGTTGTCGAGATAAGGCGATCGCGAAGGCTTGCGAGAACGCGGTTTTTTTGTCGGTAATCTTCCGATGGGAAGGGAGTCTCCCCCTTCCCCTTTTATCAGCGGTATCCTTAAAGTCGCGGATCTACAGGTTCACTCTCTAGTGCTAAAATGCCAAAGACGCATTCATGCACGCGGCGCAGGGGAGCATGAGCAATAAATCGCTCCAATGCTTCAACACCTAAAGCAAACTCCCGCATAGCCAGGGAACGCTTGAGCGATAACCCACGTTGGCGTAAGCGTTGCAGATTCTCAGGGGTTGAATATTCCGCACCGTAGATAATCCGCAAATATTCCTGTCCGCGACATTTCACCGCAGGCTGGACGATACCGCGACTACCTTTGAGAATGAATTGCATCGGTTTGACGACCATACCTTCACCGCCTGCGCTTGTGAGTTTCTCCCACCAATGAATGCCTTCTGCTTGGCTGCTAGGGTCGGTCAAATCTATTACCTTATATGCCGTTGCTAGAAGTAGGGCGGGGTCACACAAAGCAATTTTTGCAGCTTGCTGCATGTGCCAGCGATGGTCTTTATCGGTATGCACGACTCCTTGTGTCGCTAATATGTGAAAGGGAGCCAGTTTCAGGTCGGAAATATCCCCCACTTGCCAGCAGTAGCGACGGTAGGCAGTGACGTACTGATGCGCCATCTCTGAGCGTTGTTGATAATGACTGAGGTGAGTACTGACTTCAACACCGCGATCGCTTGCTTGTTGTAGCAAAGCCACAGCATCAGACAAAGCAAGGCGTGAGGCAACTCCCACAGGTGCATATTGTTGTCGTAGGAGTCCTTGCGCTTTGGCTGACCAAGGCATCAGTTCACAATCTAGACACACCCAGTCGGTATTAAATTCTTCCCAAAAGTTACTTTGGGAAAAAGCTGCATTCAGCCGCGCTAAAAGTTCCGCCTCCAGTGCTGGATTATCAAAGAAGCGACGTCCAGTACGGGTGTAGCAGATGCCGATGCCCTCATTTATCACACCAAACCGCTTTTTGGCAGCTTCCTCATCCCGACAAATAACCACCACTGCCCGCGAACCCATGTGCTTTTCTTCGCAAACTACTTCCGTAATTCCTTGGTTTTGGTAGTAGGCAAAAGCTTGTTGAGGATGTTCCAAAAATCCAGGTTCTTGGGAGGTTTCCACAGGAGACATAGTCGGCGGTAAGTAGATAAGCCATTTGGGATTAGCAGCAAAACGGCTCATGACTTCTAGGGCAGCGATCGCATTCTCTTCGCGAATTGTAATGTTGTTTTGCAGGCGAGTGCTGATAATACGCTTACCTATTACATCTTCAATATGCAGCACATCATCGAGTTCTTGCTGGGCAGTTCTCCCGACAGCCGACTCGTAGGGGGCTGTGCCCCTACCTACTTCCCCAAGCGGTTTAACAGGTTCGCAATAAGTACGGGCAGCAGCAACACTCACCAATTCCCTTTCTGGATAGCGGAGTGCAGTCAATTTGCCCCCAAACACACAACCTGTATCAATGTCAATAGTATTATTTAGCCATTCTGCTTCTGGTACAGGAGTGTGTCCGTAGACCACCATCGCCTCGCCCCGATACTCCCCCGCCCAGTTATAACGGATGGGCAAGCCAAACTCATCAATCTCGCCAGTCGATTCGCCATATAGCGCAAACTCGCGCACAGTCCCAGACCCTCGTCCCTGATACTCTTGTTTCATACCTGCGTGTGCGACTACTAACCGACCGTCATCCAAGACATAGTGACTCACTAGAGAATCTAAAAATTCCCTAAGTTCTTTAACGAAAGGTTCGTGCACATCTTCAGGTAAAGCTTCAATTTCTGCCAAGGTTTGCTCTAACCCATGATTAACTCTGACATTCTTGCCCCGTAATTTCCGCAACAGCTTATTTTCATGGTTGCCAGGAACGCAGATAGCCGTATTTGCTGCAACCATGTTTCGTACCAGCTTAACTGTATCTAAAATGCGCGGTCCCCGGTCTACCAAATCGCCGAGAAAAACAGCTTTGCGTCCTTGG
>CAXTNZ010000137.1:0-18059 GCA_964245695.1 uncultured bacterium
CTCCCCACTCCCCACTTTTGTACAGACGCGAGGAACATCGCGTCTCTACTCCCCACTCCCCCACTCCCGAAGCTTCCCTTTTTCTACGAATTTAGCCGATGCAAGTGACTAACTGATTCACACGGGGTTTACCGAAGCGTTCCCAGGCGTTACCGCCGCGTAGAAATAGCTCCATCCAACGAATCGATTGCGAGCCATCAGCTGTAGACCAACCAGAACTCCCTGGCGAGAAGGCTAAAGTCCCTTCGGGCACTTTAAAACTGCCGTCTGAGTAGATTGCATCACTGACTACATCACCGACGCGGATAATCACTTTGGCTTCGGGTTTGAGGTTGAGGCTATGTGCTGGGATAGTGGTTTTGATGTTACCGTACCCATCAATCCAGGCAACGCGATCGCTTGGTGCATCGGGAATATCACCCGGATTCAACGCTTCTCCTAAAAGGCTCAAATCACCTCTGCCAATCGCACCGGCTGCACTGGGAAATACATCACGAGAGCGGAATTGCGATCCGCCCCGAGAAACCTTGACTGTGTGCAACATAACTGCATGGTCTTTGATAAAGGAGAGCGTGTAACCAGCATTCACACCCACGACTTTGACCCCATTAGATAGCAGGGCATAAGTTAATCCCTCACCTTCGTTGTCCCGTCTGGCTTGTTTATCATCTTGGCGGGGCGCACAATTGTGATAAATTAAACGTTCTTGGGGACCTAGGTTAAGACCGAGTTGGGCAATCCAAAAGCCTGTAGCTAAAGTACTGAAAGCCGGGGCTGAAACTAAGTTGATCTGCGCTGACGGTAATTCCATTAATAAACGCTGCGTGACCTCAGCAAAAGCTGGATCACCATTGCCGTAGTCTGCAATTAAGGTGATGAACATATTAGTCAATTAGTCAATAGTCAATGGTTAATGGTCAATAGTCAATAGTCAAGATAAACTCATTCTTTTTCATCTGCGTCCATCTGCGTCCATCTGCGGTTAATTATTTATTTTTCGCTGCTTGGTCAATGGTCAAGAGTCAATAGTCAATAGTCAATGGTTAATCAAAGAGCAAACTATAGACTTTGGACTGTTGACTTTAGACTAATGACTAATGACAGCAGCTTAATCATAAAACAGACTCTTGTGTGGTTTTTTCTGGAGCGATCACTAGCTGTACTGTAAAAATAGAACCTTCAGACGGCTTACTTTTCACAGATATAGAGCCTCCACAGCGCCACAGCAGTTGCTGAACAATGGTTAACCCCAAACCAGCGCCTCCAGGGTCTTCTGTTGCTCCTGGACGCACGCGATAAAAGCGGTCAAAAATTTTTGTCATCTCGTTTTCCGCAATACCTATGCCAGTGTCGCGAAATTCAAGTTGGAGATAATTGCCTTGAACACGAGTTAGCGGAGATGCTCTTTGAGTGGCTTCCCGTAGAGTAGCTTTTCCGACAAAGGCTCGCACCCATACTTGACCACCATTGGCGGTAAACTTAATACTGTTGTGCAACAAATTAATTACAATCTGTCTTAGCCCACCACTGACACACTTAACGGCTGGTAGGTCGTTAGGTACTGTGTATGCCAGCATAATACCTTTTTCTTGGGCTACAGGTTGATAGGTACTGACTACCCCTGGTACAATCTCCGAAAGGCGTACCGACTCCAAAGTTGTTTTCTCTAAATTGTGCTCTAACTCTAAAAGATCCAATAAACCAGTAATCAGGGAATTTTGGCGATCGCACAAGCTATTCAACATTTGTAAATAACGTTGTCGCTGGGGGGGTTTAAGATTAGGGGAATTCAACAACGAAAGTGCTGTTTTCATGTGCGTTAGGGGTGTACGCAGTTCCTGACACACATTGTTTAAGTATTCATCCTGGTTGTGCAGTTTTTGATTTTGCTGCTGCACCTGGCGCTTACGTTCAATAGCCTGTTGCCGATTAATTTCATCTTGTCGCTGGAGTTGTTTGGCGACCAGGTAACTCATCAGTGCTGCTGATGGTACACTTGGGCAAATAAAATCAGCCGGGACGAGCAAAAATGAATCTGGCGCAGTTGCTTGTTTGATACCATCTAAAACTCGCTGAATTACTCTTCCTTCAACAGTAGTTATAGCTAGTAACGCCGGGGTTTTATTGTCTTTTACTTTCAGCGAAATGTTGTTTTTACGTCTTTTAAGCAAGCGATGAGCCAAAATTAAACTGCAAAACTGCGGGGATAACACCATCAGAAAGTATTCCCGTCGCAGTAGGCTGTGTGGGAATAGCTGTACTTGACGGTGATGGGTTGATAGAGTGAGATTTTTGTCTTCAATTTTCTCGAAGTTTTGATTCTCTTTCAAAGACGCTTCCCCAAGAAACGCTTCTCTGCGAGAGGCTTCGCCAACGCCAACGCCAACGCACGAAGCCGAACCGACTTCATCGCTCGAATCCACTGTCCCTAATCCCCACTTTCTAGGGGTTGCGAGTTCCCCATCCAGCAAACTCTCCCCAACGTAGCAACTATAGATGACACCAGATACACCTACCTTGGACTGATAACGCGCTAATTCTGATTGCCAAATTTTTCCCGGTGGTAGCTTCACCCATATAGTGGCTGCAATCTGCTGCTCAATTAATAAGTCAATTTGTGCCCTCACCAAGGACAGCAAAGTAGCAGGACTAAGAGATAATGGTTGGGGAGGCGGTTTTACACCCATAGCCAGCTGATATACGGACAGATTCTGATCCAGAGAAACATTCATGAGTTAAGCATAAGAAGGAAAAGGAAGAAGGATGAAGGATGAACGAAGAAATAGTTATATCTTCGATTTTCACCCTTATGTATTTATTTTTTCCAAATTAACTACGTAAAAAGATATTAATTATGAATTGTCAATTATGAATTATTAAACTAAGGGAGTGTATCATTCTGTATAGATTGTGGCAAGCAGTTCCCCATGTTATACATTTAAATTTATCATTAATTTTTGTTTCTTTGCCTTTGTGCGCCTTACTTATTTGCTTGTAGAGAGGCGAACGATCGCATCTCTACAACTGCATTCAACTCAGCATTATCCTTGTATATTCATTCTTTCTAGTAAAGCGTCGCGTGCGTGTTCTCGGTCGTCAAAGTGGATTTTTTCGGTTCCGAGAATTTGGTAGTCTTCGTGACCTTTACCCGCAAGTAATACACCGTCTCCGGGTTCTGCTTGTAAAATTGCAGTGCGAATGGCGGTAGCGCGATCGCATATGACTATCGGACTGACTGTTTGCGGAATTCCCGCCAAAACATCTTGCAAAATCCGTTCTGGGTCTTCGGTGCGGGGATTATCAGATGTCACCACGGCTACATCAGCTAATTCAGCGGCGATTTTACCCATTTTCGGACGCTTAGTGCGATCGCGATCGCCTCCGCAACCAAACACGCAAATCATCTTACCAGGAATAAACGGACGTGCGGCTTTCAGCAAATTCTCCAAACTATCTGGCGTGTGGGCATAATCCACAATCACGCTGATATTTTGCTTGGGAGTAATTTGCACTCGTTCCATCCGTCCGGGAACTCCCGGAAACTCAGGTATCACAGAAGCGATTAACTGCAAATCCAAACCTAAGTGTAAAACTGCGCCTACCGCCGCCAAAAGATTTTCTAGGTTATATTGACCAACTAGAGGCGAACGAAAAGCAACATCACCTTTTGGTGTATGTAGTGTACCACTAACACCATTAGGCTGGTAATTCAGGTCACTCATCCATAAATCTGCGCTATTATCGTTGACACTGTAACTCCAAACCTTATCTGGATTCAACGACGCGATTAATCGCTTACCGTAGGCATCATCAGCATTAATTATCGCTCGTCCTTTGAGATAATCAGGACTAAACAGCAACGCTTTGGCGGCAAAGTAATCTTCCATATCGCTGTGGTAGTCGAGATGGTCTTGGGTGAGATTGCTAAACACCCCCACCTCAAACTGACAACCCATGACTCTACCCTGCGCCAAAGCGTGGGAACTAACTTCCATCACCCCGAACTCATTACCAGCATTTACAGCTTCCGCTAGCTGCTGCTGTAATTCCACCGCAAAGGGTGTGGTGTGGACAGCAGTTTGCACAAAACCCGCCCAACGAGTGTATAAAGTTCCCATTAAAGCTGTCTGCTTATTTGCTTTGTGCAGCAGAAATTCAATAAGATGGGTAGTGGTAGTTTTACCATTCGTACCCGTCATACCCACGAGTTTGAGTTTTTGCCCAGGATAATCGTAAAAAGCCGCCGCTATTTGGGCACAGGCTTTAGTCATATCCTTAGCACTGATAACACAAGCCTCTTTAGTGGGAGGATTTTTCTGTGCCGCTTCGGTAGAGACAATCGCTGCAACAGCACCCGATGCGATCGCACTTTGCCAAAACTCCCCACCATCAACTCGTGTTCCTGGCATCCCAATAAACAAATCTCCCACACTGCAAGCATGGGAATTTGTCTTCAAACCCTGGACTTCTGCATTCTCAAAAGCAGGATGGTTAGGCAATTGCTCAATACTGTCTACATCTGCTAATAATTCCCGCAATTTCATCTTGTGAACCTCTTCACACGCTTCTATAAGCGCCTATTCTGCATTATTTTTTTTCTGATTGGATAAATACTTATACAGCATTTGCTCCAACTGCTGCACGCTAGCACGCGGAGAAGGACGCGGCAATGGTTTTTCTATGACATCTGTTTCCTCTACGCCGTTTGAGTTTTGGTGGTTCGATAAAAACAGCACCGGTACCTCATATTGATACGCACCAAACCAATCATCACGAGTCGTAATATCCCGAATTTCTAGTTCAAAGTCGAGATTTTCGATCTGTTCTAACTTTTCCTGCAACCCTTCACACAAATGGCAACCAGGTTTGCTGTATAAAATTAATCGCATTTTCCTAAGGCTATTGTTACTGGCACATAGCAAATGTCTATGCAAGTTTAGCGCTCATTAGCATGAAAAAGCTGCTAATGAGCGTTTGTGAGCAATAGGGCAGCAATTCTAAATTTAAGATTTGACAAGGAATAAGGGCGCGGTTGGGACAAATTATGGAAAGAATGTATTTGACAAGTTGCTCCCAAAGAAAGAGCCAATGATAGAAGTGCTGGGTTTTGCCACTCTCCTGGGATACTTACAGAGTGCGATCTGCCGCAAGGCAGCAGCGCTTCCGCAGAGCGGACGCTGGGCGCGAACGCTATCCCTAATAATATAGCTGACCATCGCTTCGCTCCAATTCGCTCTTGAAGCTCCCGAAGCTCATTCAAAAAAAACAAAAAAGGATGCAAGCCCCTAAATTTATTTATGGAAAACAAAAAAATGTATTGCTCGATACGTAGTACAAGAAATACAACTTCCCTGCTCCAAGCCCCTAAATTTATTTATGGGGTTCTTAATTGCATTTTGCATTTTGCATTTTGAATTTTGAATTCCCCGAAGGGGTTGACCCCCGACTCGCCGCGTCCAAATACACAATATAGTCTCAAGGATACTGTGCTGAGTGCCTATGTTCAATTTTTCATGCAATGTGAATCGTTTCTGGAATATCAGCGACAACTTTACAGTCGAAAAGGGCGTTCAGGACGCTCAAACAGGGTTTGAGGTGGACAAGATTCCTATTACAATCAGATTCGCACGCCTCCAAGGGCAAAATAAATGCCTGCGGGAAGTTTGAGGTTTTCTGTTCAATTTATCAAATGCTCAAATAGATTATTATATTGTCATGCTGTCAATAAGTAATTTTTCATACCTACTTATTGAACGACTGTACTCATGTTGAATATTTGTAAACGAGTTTGTTGGTATGCTGAAAAGTACTGCTTTGAAGACTTTTGCTACTGCCGCAGTAACTAGTGCGGCTTTCTTGTGTGTGGGTGTTCATAACGCTATTGCCGCTTCTTTCAACTCTATTTCTCGTATTTATGCCTTTGGTGATAGCTATTCAGATAATGGGGCAGCACTTCAGATTACAACAGCAGCAGTTAACTCTGGGGTGTCTGGAGCATTTATATTCCCCCGATTGGACGTGTATGACTCTGATGGTCGATGGACAAATAATCCAGGATTAACATCAGTTGAGGTACTGGCAAAACAAGAAAATTTACAGTTAACAGATTATGCTGTAGGTGGTGCAAAAAGCGGCAATGGCAATTTAAGTACCTGGCTTGATCAATATCAAGATACGGGTTTATTTGGTCAAATCGAACAATATAAAACAGAAGTTAATCGCGTGGCAGATTCTAATGGGTTATACTTCATTTTTATATCTACAAATGACTTATTAGAAAGGTTTTTTAATAATCAGACTGGTTCGGTCGATGCACTAGCTTCTGCTGCTGTTAACAATATTGCTTCTGGAGTATCAGAACTTGCAGCGCTAGGGGCAAAACAGTTTTTTGTCGTAAATTCTACAGATTTAGCTGCATTACCGCTTTTTGAGCAATACTCACAAGAGGCAGCTAAGTTTAGAGATGTTATCAATAAAAGTCTTCCCGGTCAACTCGATACCCTGAATAAGCAATTAGGTGTTGAAGTTGCACTGTATGACCACGTTGCAATTAGCAATAAAATTCGCTCTACCCCAGCGGCATATGGTTTTACCAATATAAATGACGCCTGCGAACTTTTATACACTACTGCTGGGTTGGAGCCTGGTTGTTCAGCACCTGATAATTATTATTACTACGATGAGATTCATCCCACTCGTCGTGTACATCAAATCATTGGTGAAGATATGGCTAATTTCTTAGAGACACAAAAAACAACTGTTCCTGAACCATCAACTGTTGTAGCTTTGATATCTTGTATGGGCATGATAAGTTTACTACGGCGTAAAGTTCGCGCGTAGGTAAGTAGCATTTATCCGTATGCGCGATCGTGAACCTAAAGATTGTAAGTTACATACATACATAAAAATCCCCACGCATTTCTAATGGGAACGGTCAGAAAACTCGTGCTGTTGCTCTAAGAGTTAGTCTATGGAAGGAATTGGAGAAAGTTAGAACTGCTGAATCAAAGCCGCCAACTCGTCCTAATTTCCCTTTCTTTAGAATTGCTGGCAATAGGGTAGGGGCAAAAGCTAGCTGTGCCCCTACGATAGCTGGGCTTGGTAATCCGGGGACGGGCGAGACACCCATTTGAAAAACATGTAATGCCAAATTTTCCGACTTCAGCCTTAATCGTTCATCCTTTTTTCGGCTTTTCTCTGTAAAATATGACGGTAGAACTCTGTGGCGGACTGTGATTGAGCGTTATACCTTGCCGGAAATGGGCAATTTGTGGACGGAAGCCTATAAGCTGAAAACGTGGTTGCAAGTAGAAATCGCCGTTTGTGAGGCTCAGGCTGAGTTGGGTTATATTCCCACTGAGGCGGTTGAGGAAATTAAGGCAAAGGCGAATTTTGACACCAATAGGGTGCTGGAAATTGAGGCAGAAGTCCGCCACGACGTGATTGCTTTTTTGACAAACGTAAATGAATATGTTGGCGATGCCGGACGCTATATTCACCTCGGTTTGACTAGTTCGGATGTGCTGGATACGGCTTTAGCTTTGCAATTGGTAGCAAGTCTTGATTTGTTGTTGCAATATGTGGAAGATTTAATTGTTACCATTCGCGAAAAGGCGTCATTACATCGGAATACAGTGATGACTGGACGATCGCACGGTATTCATGCTGAACCGATCACTTTTGGTTTTAAGCTGGCTGGATGGTTGGCGGAAGTTTTGCGCCATCAAGAACGCTTGAAAATTCTCCGGGAAACGATCGCCGTTGGGAAGATTTCTGGTGCGGTGGGGACTTATGCCAATATCGATCCGCGTGTGGAAGCGATCGCCTGCGCTAAACTAGGACTTACACCCGACACCGCATCAACTCAAGTTATTTCCCGCGATCGCCACGCTGATTATGTGCAACAATTAGCTTTACTCGCCGCCTCTATTGAACGCTTTGCGGTGGAAATTCGCAACTTACAAAGAACAGACGTTCTCGAAGTTGAAGAATTCTTCTCCAAAGGGCAAAAAGGCTCCTCAGCAATGCCACACAAGCGTAACCCCATCCGTTCCGAACGGCTAACGGGAATGGCACGCATTATCAGAAGTCATACTGTGGCAGCTTTGGAAAATGTCGCACTGTGGCATGAACGAGACATTTCCCATAGTTCCGTTGAGCGAATAATGTTTCCCGATGCTTGCATTTTGACGCATTTTATGCTAAAGGAAACGACCGACTTAGTGAAAAACCTGTTGGTTTATCCTGAGAACATGCAGCGAAATCTCAATTGCTATGGCGGTGTAGTGTTCAGCCAGAAAGTGCTACTTGCTTTAGTAGAAAAAGGAATGCAGCGAGAAGAAGCTTATAAAATTGTCCAAGAAAGCGCTCACGCCGCTTGGAATAAACCAGAAGGCAATTTTCACGACTTGATAAGCAAAGAGCCTCGTGTTACCCAAAAGTTATCGCCAGCGGAAATTGCCGAATGTTTTGATCCACAGCAGCATCTAAAGCACTTAGAGCAGGTTTACCAAAGGTTAGGTATTTAGCTTTTGCGGGTTAGGAGGGGTATTTAGTGCGATCGCATTCATCCATTAACAGCTTCTAATATGGAAAAAGCGATCGCACACCCCTCAACGTTTTATTTCCCAAAATCACATATTTTGTGGTAAATATACTTACTTACACAATGTATTATTGTTAGAATTTATGGAAAATCTCTAACTCGAATAAGTAAAAACATGGCTTACGTACACGAAATTAAATTCTTCAGGACTTACGCAACTGGCACAAAGTGCGGTAATTTAAATCAGACCAAACACATATGAACGTCTGGACGTTTTAGTTGCTGAATTAAATAAGAGCGAAAGTAAGTTGTGCTTAATTTTATAAATAGTTTGACCTGTTTAATCAGCTAAATTTTTTAGCCTAAGCCAAACTAACATATGTAACTATACCCTGTATGATGCCATACAGGGTTAGGGTTTCCAGACCCGCCTACAAGTCTACGAGTTAGACTGCTACGTTACTGCGATGCCGAGAGTACAAAGACAAACCAACCGCTATCGCACCTACACCAATTAGTGCTATGTTAGTTCCGGGTTCTGGCACGGTCTGAAAAGATCCTTTTACAAGCCAAGTAGCTTTTATGGGAGCCGTTGGGTCTGGACTGAGTGTATCATTCTCTACTAAGCTAAAGACCCCAGTAGCACCATTGAATCTGCCTTCACCACCAGTGATAGTTACAGTCGATGAACCACTACCCACACCATTGGCAAAGTCAAGCGCAGCAAAACCACTAATGGTTCCAAACAGCTTCTCACTTCCTTGACCAGATAACGTAAGAGTGCCAATTGGAAAGCCTTCTAAACCATATGTTGCTGGGTCTGGACCAAATGTAAATACACTACCATTAGAGTTAGACACAGCGTAATTGCTATTGAAAACGGTAGTTAAGCCGTATGGTGCATTAGTACTTTCACCTATGTCAATTGCTTGGAAAACGTTAACGTAAGATGGGATAGGTATAGCTGTAGTTTCTACGTTATAGGTAGCTTCAAACGGATAAGTAGTTTGGGCGCTAGCTCTGGTAGCACCTAGTCCAAACCCAACTAATGCAACTGTGCAAGCCAGTAATCTGTATAAACGCATTATTATTTACCTTTGCTAAAAGGGAAGTCGGAGTTTAGGTATTAAATTAACCTGAAATTTCAGTATAAATCCCATCATCCAGGAATATATGTAAAGATTGGGTGAACTTTTTATTCCTAACTATGGAAAAAAACCATCACATTGGAAACCGAGCGGTAGAAGAATTAAGCGTGGTTTATATCGTTGTGAATCCGGCTTAATAAATGCAGATGTTAACGGAAGTTACAACATTTTAAGAAAAGAATTCCCCAATGCTTTTAGCCAAGGGATATCAGGTTGCCTAGTTCCACTGGGTATCACTTGCATACCTGATAATTTGAAGCTCCACCAAAAATACAAAGTAGAAGTACTTGGTATCAAGCCTTTTCATGCTTCCAAGCCGGAATTTGATTTTATTGACAAATGTGCTGAAGCAGCTTTTTATGCAGCTAAGAAAGCCGCTATCCAAGCAGTGATACCAAATCCGAATCTACTACCACCTTTGTAAGCTATGTGATGCGATCAGGAACTTGTTGCCTTTTACCAGGAGTTTTTTTGCCAGGAAAACTTCAGGTAAAACTATCTACTTGCCGTGGCAAAGGTGTTACATTGCTTAGGATCGCCCGTTTGGATACCCCGCTTGAACCAGCTAACCCGTTGAGCTGAGGAACCGTGCGTAAAAGATTCTGGTACAACATACCCTCTAGATTGCTCTTGCAAGCGATCATCGCCAATGCTACTTGCAGCATTCAGCGCTTCTTCGATGTCGCCTTCTTCTAGAATTTGCCGCGATCGCTGAGCATGATTTGCCCAAACTCCAGCAAAACAATCTGCTTGTAATTCCAAGCGCACTGAAAGCTGATTCGCTTCTACCTCACCGACCTGGTTCTGCAACGCTTGAACTTTACCGGAAATACCAAGTAAATTCTGAACATGATGCCCAACTTCGTGAGCAATTACATATGCTTGGGCAAAATCTCCTGGTGCTTGGTATTTATTTTTCAAATCGCGGTAAAAACTCAAGTCAATATAGACTTTTTGATCTCGCGGACAATAAAATGGACCAACTGCGGATCGCGCATACCCACAAGCCGACTTAACCGCGTCCGAATAAAGAACTAATTTCGGATCTACGTAAGTATTCCCTTGTTGTCGAAATATACTGCTCCACGTATCTTCTGTATCAGCTAGCACGACAGAGACAAAATCAGCCATTTTATCTTGAGCTTTTGTCTGAGGCGATTCAGTAGTCGGGCGATCGCTTTGTGCGCCATCCTGTTGCCAAATCACACTCGGATCGC
The DNA here is from genome assembly GCA_964245695.1 of uncultured bacterium. Lineage (GTDB taxonomy): Bacteria > Cyanobacteriota > Cyanobacteriia > Cyanobacteriales > Nostocaceae > Hassallia. Next base: position 10,911 of record CAXTNZ010000137.1, read on the forward strand.
CACCCAGAAGCGCCACGAGGAGCGATAAAACCACTGCGCCTATGCCGCCACCCACTATTGGACCAGAAACCCTCGCCCCACGCCTATCTTCAACATTCTCGCTCCGACGACCGATTTGCCAGCGCATAATTACTACTTGCTAAACTTACAACCAGGCACGGCTTGAATCAGGTAGGATGAAATCCACACAAGCCGTTATGCTATACAACTAAGACATTACTCATTTCCGGCATCAAAATCGTCTACCTACAGGCGAAACGGGAACAAAGAACAGTAAGCCTTAAAGAATAATTCTTGTAGAGCCGAAGAAGTAGTCAGCAGTCAAAAGCCAGAAGTCACGCGGTAATGGGTGTGCGACTGGCTCGATAAAGATTGGTTTACAGCAGTTTTCCGGCAATTTGAACGACATCTCTAGTAGGGGCGCCCCTACAACGCCAGAGTGCGTGGTATATTTACCCTAATTGCTGTAAAGTCTCGTCTATCAGTAAGTGGGCGATAAAAAATTACTAATTTAATAAATATTGTTTTGAAACTCCACCCATGAAGGGATGGAGTTCTCCTAACCCCAGTCCCCTTTCATAAAAGACCGATCATGTGCAGCAGACCTTGACCGGTAATCAGCTCGATAATTAACGCAATAAAGCCAAGCATGGCGATACGACCATTCCAAACTTCCGCGCTAGTAGTTAAACCCCACTCCCAACGCTCTGGTGGGTAAATTCTCACCTTTTTCTTCATCTGATTGACTTGTGAGAGTGGCAGACTGGGCGATTTTAGCGCCTCTATAACTAAGTCTGCCAATGCTCTAATGAATACCGGATGGGTGTTGGGAGCAGGTACGCGACGGAAGTTGTGAATTCCTGCTTCTTCTGCTACTTCCCGATACTCAATATCAATTTCTTGTAGTGTTTCGATGTGTTCTGAGACAAAACTAATCGGTACGACGACTAAATCTTTTACACCTTTTGCGCCTAGTTCTTGAAGCGCATCTTCAGTATAAGGTTGCAGCCATTCTACTGGACCAACGCGACTTTGGTAAGCTAAGGTGTGTTCATTTGGTCGATTGAGGGTCTGCATAATTAGGGCAGTACATTCCTCAATTTCTTGCTGGTAGGGGTCGCCTGCTTCTTCAACGTAGTTTTTGGGAACGCCATGAGCGCTGAAGAAGATATGAACCGAGTCAGGATTAGGAAACTGATCGAGTTCCTGTTCTATCAGTTCCGCCATTGCTTGGAGGTAGCCTGGTTGTTTGTACCAGGAGGGAATGACTTTGTATTCAATGCGCTGAAGTTTTGGGTTTTCTTTCCAGAGTTTGTCTAACAGCCGAAAGCTGGAACCACTGGTACTGATGGAAAATTGGGGATAAAGTGGTAAAATTACCAGATGTTCGATGTCGTCTTGGGTGAGCTTGGCGATCGCTTCTTCGGTATAAGGATGCCAGTAACGCATTCCCACATATATGTTCGCTTCTTGTCCCAACGCTTGCAATTGTTCTTTCAGGGCTTCTCCTTGCGCTTCAGTGATGCGCCGCAGTGGAGAACCGCCGCCAATTTGCTTATAGTTTTCTTGAGATTTTTGGGTTCGCCTTGACGCAATCAACCACGCTAGAGGTTTTTGCATCCAACTAAAGGGTAGGCGAATAATTTCTGGATCGGAAAACAAGTTATACAGAAACGGTCCAACATCCTCTAATTTATCCGGTCCACCGAGATTGAGTAATAATACGCCTAAACAACCCATAGCAGTTACATTCCCCCAATCTTTTCAGGTTTTTTTACTAATGTTAACAATATATCTTTATTCAATATAAAGGTTAAAAGGGACGGTGGAGACAGTGGCAACAATTTTCAGAGACTGGAGTTACCGCTATCAGTGGTTGTATGATGCAATATCTCGTTTGGCTGCCTTAAGTGTGGGCGGTGAAGCGCGTTTTCGGCAACTTGCTTTACAAGGCTTAACAATTAACTCAGATACTAAAATTTTAGATTTGTGTTGTGGCAGCGGTCAAGCGACGCAAGTTTTAGTAAAATCTTCACAAAATGTAACAGGACTGGATGCTTCACCGCTATCGTTGAAACGAGCGAGGCAAAATGTGCCACAAGCGGAGTATGTGGAAGCTTTTGCTGAGAAAATGCCGTTTGCAGATAATCAATTTGATGTGGTGCATACTAGTGTCGCACTACACGAAATGGAATCTGAGCAATTGCGACAGATTCTCAAAGAAGTTTATCGAGTGTTGAAACCAGGTGGCGTATTTACGCTAGTTGATTTTCATACACCCACGAATCCCCTATTTGTGCCTGGGTTATCGCTGTTTTTGCTGTTGTTTGAGACGCACACGGCTTGGCAGTTGTTGAAAACTGATTTACCTGAGTTGTTAACGCAGACTGGGTTTGAGTCATGCGATCGCACTTTGACTGCGGGTGGAAGTTTGCAATTGATCAAAGCGAGGAAATAAACATCTTGCATTCATTACCCTTCTCGTTCCCATGAAGAGCATGGGAACGAGAATGAAGGCTGAAATATCAATAGATTTCTTGCATAAGTCGGTATTTTCTTTATCGAACCACAGATAGACACGGATTCACACCGATAAATATCAGTGTTTATCTGTGTGCATCTGTGGTTCGTTTTATCCTTTTTCTGATTTTTGCAAGAAGTCTAATCTTTTATTTCATCCTTCATCCTTCAGTTAAGCTGTTGTTTTCCTTCTTGATAGAAGGGAATTCCAAAATTGATTTTGCAAGAGTGACGAAGATTTGTTCAGGTTGCTGTCTTGGAGAACTTGCTGATAAACTGCTTCGTACCCATCCACCATCTTGGTAACACTGAAGTGTTGTTCTACGTATTCTCGGCAGGTTTGACGATTGAGTTCCAAAGCTGCGGGAATCATTGCTGCCATTTCTTCGTAGCTTTGGCAGACAAAACCTGTCTTTCCGTGAGCAATCACTTCTGGCACAGAACCCATATTCATCCCAATCACTGGTGTACCAGTTGCCATTGATTCAATCATTACCAAACCAAAAGGTTCACTCCAGGTAATCGGGAAGAGAGTTATGCTTGCGTTCCCCAGCAATTCAGATTTTTGGGCGTGGTTAACTTCGCCTAAGAATTGTATTTGCTCACCGTCAATGTGAGGGGCAATTTCTTTTTCAAAAAACTCAGTGTCTACTACATCAACTTTTCCTGCCATCTTCAAGCACCAACCACTCTGCTTGGCGATCGCGATCGCATGTTGTGGTCCTTTCTCTGGTGAAAAGCGCCCCAAAAATACCAGATATGGGGGGTCTTCAGGTTGAGCTACAAAGGTAAATTCTTCGGGGTTAATACCGTTGTAAACTGTGCTAGCGTAATTCAGTTTCAATTGACGCTGCGCGTTACTAATGCTGATGAATGGTTGCGTTTGGTGGAATGAAAATACTTTGCTGTTGTCAGGGGTAAATCTGCCATGCAAGGTGTGTACCGTGGGTGTTGACACTAAGCTTGCAAAAGGTAATGCCCAAATCCCTACATGGGAATGGATGATGTCGAATTCCGCTGCTTTTTGGTAAACCTGACTCATTTCTAGCACTTCGTACATCACATGCTCTTTGATGTCTGGATCTAAGCGCAATGCACGCGGATAAACAGCTTCTAACTTAGCCAAAGTTTGAGAATCGCCAGAGGCGAACAACGTCACATCATGACCTCGACGCACCAGTTCATCAGTCAGACGACTCGCTACCAGTTCAATTCCTCCGTATGTTGGAGGCGGAACTCGTTCCCACAAAGGGGCTACTTGAGCTATTTTCATAAAGTTGTTTAGGTTCAGAAGGTAAATTGGTCGTTGTCAAAGGGTTAAATTACTTTAGTCCAGAGTTTCTGCCTCCTTTTCTTAAGTCCAAATTAACCGTTCCTTGGTGCGAACACCGTAATTTCGGCTAACTTTACCCTTCAAGCACCACCTCCAAATTTACGTTAGCCATAATCATATCATGGCTCCACTTAAAACTTTAACTTCTGTTTTGGGACTACCACATCTATCTTGCGGATTATATTAAGTTTTATTAGAGATAAATACTTATTAAGTGTGCAGGAGCAAGATAAATAAATTGAAAAATATTAGGGCTCAATTTAAAAGGAATAAAATTATGGAAATCGAATAGCGATCGCTCTACAAAAGTACTCGGAAAACAGTGCAAAAATATTTCAATCTTGGTGAGATGCGATCGCCTAATTAAAAGCACCAATTATATTCAATAACGTTTGCTCTTTGAGTGATACATTTGCTCGCGCTACACTATCAGGAAAACTCAAACTTACAGGGTGTCGTCGCCTGTAATCTGGGCAATTGGCGCATGTCAAGAAGAAGCTAGCATTGTTAGGTAGGGTTACATCCGCATAAAACTCACTTTTTATTGCTCTCAATTGTTACCTGCCAGGTATCTAATGTGGTTCCTACAGTTTTATCAAGGTTCGTCAAAGCGTTAAGATATTCAATAGTTGCATTAAGTTCTGCGTTTCTTGCCTCTACCAAACTATTTTCCAGACTGACAATCTCAAAGACTCCAGATCCCCTGCCTAATCTCTGTTTTTCTCTTTCTATCTCTAGTTGTCGTTCAGAAGACTCCCTGGCTTGTCGGGCAAGTTCCACCTGCTTGAAACTCAAATTAGCATCTCTAATCCTGTCTGTTACCTGAATTTCTAAACTTTCACGCTGGTCGTTCAAATTATTTTCCGTTTGCAGTAGGTTGACTCGGCTGCGCTGAAATCTTTGTTCCTCTGTCAGATCGCCTAATGTTTTGCCAAAAGTTAGTCCGGCTCTAACGTCTGGTGTTGCGTTGTCTCCTGTATTGTCATAACTGACATTCAAACCCAAGTCCCAGCGTCTGTTATTTTTTGCCTCTAACAGGTTAAGTTTAGCTATGTCCTGGTTTAGCTGTGCCTGCAAATACTCCGGCTGATTACGGAGCGCTAATTGCTTTATTTTGTTTTGGTCTAAAGTAACGGGTGACGCCTTTGGAACTTCTGCTGCCACAATATTGGTATTTTGATCGATATCGAGAATCTGAAGTAAAGCTAACTTTGTTGACTGAAGAGTATTTTGAGCAGCCACCAAGCTTACTTGTCGGTTAGCGATCGCTGTCTGACTTTGGATAATCTCAACTGGTGCTAACCTACCCGCCGCAATCAAAGCGCGGTTAATTTCCAGAATTTCTTGAGCGCTTTTCAGGGAAACCTGCTCGATTTTCAGTTGTTCCTGAGCGCGGAGTAAATTTCGGTATGCCAAAATAGCATCGGTAATGGTATTAGTCAATGTCGATTTTAAACCGAGGACATTGCTTTTTTCTGTGAGTCGAGCCGTCTTAATCGAAGCTCTGTTTACATCGATTCCAAATCCCCTCAATAAGGGTTGGTTAAAACTTACCTTAGGCGTTAGAGCGTTAGCTGTCAACCCAAAACTCAGTTCCCCCCCGGTGGGAATCTTCATTTTTGCCTCAAGACCGGCTTCATTAGTAGTTGTGGTTGCACTAGACCCGGATGATGCCATCGACATTGACAGGGTGGGTGTAAAATCAGGAGCAAATTTATCTTCTGCCACTGCCAGGTCTTGTCTTTGAGCTATCCTTTCGAGATATGAGTTTTTAATAGTTCTGTTGTTTTGCAAAGCCAAGGCAACAATATCAGAAAGCTTCAGTGCAACTGTGCGAGCATCCTGTAATGATTCCTGTTGATTTTGTTTGAGACTATTTTCAGCCTTTTTTTCTACTTTTTGAAATTGATTCTGAGAAATTAGCGCTGCTGCTTGGGTTTGCTGGACTTGCGTATCAGTCGTTAACTTAAATTTGGTAGTTGATTCTCCTTTGGAGACGCTTTGAGATCGCGCTCTCACCAAGTCCTGCTGCGACAGATCATGCTGGTTCTGCTTATCAGTTGTTAAGTTGAAGACTACCTGCTTACGCCTGTCAGGATATTGCGCTGCTGGCGATCGCGTCTGGTTATTAGGAAGCTGTTGGTTCTTTTGGTTCTGAGGTTGCAAATCAGCTATAGGTGTGTTATAAGGCATCCTTGAAGCGTAGAGTGTAGGTTTTGCACTCTCCAATTCCTGGTCTGTTGGATGCGATCGTGTTTTCCCGGGTAAAATAATCGCCTCGCCCTTACTAACTGGCTGATTACCTTTGCTAACAATTGGCGGTTTGACTGCTGTCTCAACGCCAACAGCAGGTTTGAGTATTTTTTGGGAGTTAAAAATCAGGGTGAGAATACGAGCCGTACCCAAAGTTACAGTTGAAACAACGACAACATTAAGTAACAAGAAGTTGAGCGATCGGAAAGATAGATAAAGTTGGTTTTGAGGTTGAGAGTCTTGGTTAGGTGGCTTCTGCATGACGAGATTAATTTAGTAGATTGTTCTGCTCGCCTGATTTAGGATTGAGATTAATTTTCGGCACTGTTTAGACAAAGCCATTCGCTTTGAACTGAACGGTCATACGCGCGTTGCGTTCACGACTTACACCTCACCCCCATCCCCTCTCCTTACTAAGGAGAGGGGTGCCGTAGGCGGGGTGAGGTTTTGATGTGCAACTCGGTATCAAATCTTTAGACACCACCGCCACTGTCAGGTTGGCGTTGTCAGATTTGCAAGTTGCATTGGGCAGTAGTTTACGTTTAGTAAAATCCATTGCTGCTGTCTGAATACTAGTCTTGATTTTACCCTACACTGCTCACCTTACTTTTTGTGTAAGTTTCGGAAACAAAAGTGCTTTAGTTTTGAGCGCAAAAGGTTATGAATTTATTAACAACCAAGTTTTAAAGAAAGCAGGAAGCCCGAGAAATCTTACTATTCAGCGTTGGAAATATTATTAGGCGTTTCAAAAGTTAACAAAATCAAAACATAACTACAGTAGTTATGTTTTATAAATAAGCTGCATCACCTTGATTTCCTAGATTAGCTCGTATAAAAATTGAATTAAGTAGATGAGGCATTGACGGCTTAGTTCTACCGATAAAAGTAGGTGAAGAAAAACTCTAACTAAACCTACACTGTTAATGCCAACCCCAAACTCTTGTCATTTGAATTAACTTTCTTTTTTCAAATTACTGCACCAATAAAATGATGCAGATTGTTTTCATTGTCTCAATGCGTAAATCCCAAAGGAGATAAATCAT
>CAXTNZ010000138.1:0-10033 GCA_964245695.1 uncultured bacterium
GACTATGGGAATCATAACTAATTACCCGGACATGATATAAAACAAAGTTTTCATGGTGATGATTGCACAGGCGATCGCTTTATCTTGACTAAAAACACAGGGACAAAAATCATGCCACACTTATTCGATTCTTATCAACTCAAAAGCATCACATTACGTAACCGCATCGGTATTTCGCCGATGTGTCAATATAGTTCCGATGATGGAATGGCTAATGATTTTCACTTAGTTCATCTTGGTTCGCGTGCAATAGGTGGTGCAGGATTAATTATTGCTGAGGCTACTGCTGTGGAACCGCGAGGACGCATCACACCAAGAGATGCGGGAATTTGGTCGGACAAACACATTGAACCGCTACAGCGCATCAACAAGTTTATTAAAGAACATGGTGCAGTGCCAGGGATTCAAATAGCGCACGCAGGACGTAAAGCCAGCGTCGCACGTCCGTGGGAAGGCGATAATTCTCTTAAAGATGAAGAAGGGGGTTGGGAGACAATAGCACCGAGTGCGATCGCCTTTGATAATGATAAAGTATGGCGAGTTCCCAATGAAATGACACGCCAAGATATTCAGCAAATACAAGATAATTTTCGCTCCGCGACAGTGCGATCGCTTGAAGCTGGATATGAATGGTTAGAATTACATTTTGCCCACGGTTATTTAGCACACAGCTTTTATTCACCGCTATCTAACAAACGTACAGATGAGTATGGCGGTAGTTTTGAAAATAGAATTCGCTTTTTGTTAGAAACAACACGCGCTGTGAGGGAAGTATGGCCCGATCGCCTGCCTCTAACTGCTAGATTATCATGTTCTGATTGGGTAGAAGGCGGTTGGACAATTGATGATTCGGTGGAATTGTCGAAAAAGCTGAAAGCTGAAGGTGTCGATTTGATTGATTGTAGTTCAGGCTTCAACACTCCCGATTACAAAAACATTCCCTTTGGTTCTGGTTGGCAAATTCCTTTTTCAGAAAAGATTCGTAACAATGCGGACATCGCCACCGCCGCTGTAGGTTTGATTACCAACGCCATGCAAGCCGATGAAATTATCCGCAATAATCGTGCAGATATTGTATTATTAGGACGGGAAATGCTACGCGACCCTTATTGGCCCTATCGCGCTGCACAAGAACTTGACCAGAAAAATATTGCTACATTGCCGATACAATATGCAAGTTGGCTGTAAAAAGCTGAAGCAATCAGCAAACGAAGCTTTGGAAAGAAGCTAATTTCTTGCTTTGTGCCGACTTCACCGGATTATTATCCCATACATATATGAATCCAATCACGCAAGTTCAATCTCTAGATGTGCCAAGCGCGATCGCTAATTTTAATAAGTTTGTAGTGAGCGATTTATCGCTCAATTTCAAAAACTAAAACCGCTTACTACAAACTTTCGTGAATGAGTGCGTAAGCCCTAATTTTACTCATGTTAATTAGTTGGTAGTAAAAAATTCGCGTCCTTGATTTAAGCGCTGAAGCGCTGACTACAAAATCATCGTTAAATTAGGAGAAACCATAAATGATTGACCTTTACTACTGGACGACGCCCAACGGACATAAAATCACGATGTTCCTTGAGGAAGTCGGATTGCCTTACAATATTATTCCGGTAAATATAGGAACTGGCGATCAATTTAAACCTGATTTTCTCAAGATTTCCCCCAATAATCGCATTCCGGCAATAATTGACCGCGAACCTGCAATTGGTGGTGAACCGATTTCGGTCTTTGAGTCTGGAGCAATCTTATTATATTTGGCAGAAAAAACCGGCAAGTTGATTTCCGCAGATTTGCGCGATCGCGTTGAAACTCTGCAATGGTTATTCTGGCAAATGGGGGGACTCGGACCAATGGCAGGACAAAATCACCACTTTCTTCAATACGCACCCGAAAAGATTGAATATGCTATCAATCGCTATGTAAATGAAACAGGGCGTTTATATGGGGTGCTGAATAAACGATTAGCAGATAGAGAATTTGTGGCTGGCGATTATTCTATCGCTGATATTGCCGCTTATCCCTGGATTGTCGGCTATGAACGCCAAAATCAAAAATTAGAAGATTTTCCTAACCTGAAGCGCTGGTTTGAAACAATTAAAGCACGTCCGGCAACAATTCGCGCCTACCAAAAGGCAGAAGAATTTAAAAATCAGGCGCTTGATGTTGAGAAATCGCGCGAGTTGTTATTTAACCAATCGGCGAAGACGATTCAATGACAAATAAAGCACCTGTCTCATTAACACTGTTAGGCGCTGCGGGCTTCATAGTAATTGCCGATGTGCGGGTGATTGACCCGCTCCTACGTGTCATCGCCGATGATTTTAAAGTAGGTGTTGGCAGTGCTGCGGTGATTGTCAGTGCCTATACAATTCCCTACGGACTGTTTCAGTTAGTTTATGGTCCCTTGAGCGATCGCATTGGTAAACTTAAGGTAATAACGGCGGCAATGGCTGCATTTGCAGTGGGGACAGCTGCTTGCGCCTTTGTGCCAAACATCGCCATACTCGCATTGCTGCGGTGTCTCACGGGTATAGTTGCAGCCGGGATTATTCCAGTATCGCTAGCTTATATTGGCGATAACTTTGCTTACGAAGAACGGCAAACAGCAATCGGAAGATATCTAAGTGGAGTTATATTGGGTCAAATTCTCGGCGGCACTTTAGGGGGTATCTTCGGGGAATACCTCAGCTGGCGTGACATTTTTCTGCTGTTTGGGGTTATATCTTTGGCGATCGCTGCTTTGATGTGGCGTCGAAGTAACCGCTTACCCAAAGAAGAGCATCATACTTCAAGTCCGTTGGGTTTGGCAACGTTCAAACCTTATTATCAACTGATGACCCAAGCGATCGCTCGCACTATCATCATCGGAATTTTTATTGAAGGCTTTTTCGTCTATGGCGCATTCGCTTACATTGGTGCATTTCTCAGAGACAAATACAACTTATCTTATTTAATCATCGGCTTTATGCTCTGTGGCTTCGGGCTAGGTGGTCTAATTTATAGTGGTACAGTCAAATGGCTAATACGCAAGCTTGGTGAAAGAGGTTTGCTTGCAGTTGGAGGGTGGTTGCTGTGTGCTGGCTACTTGTCCATCGCAGCGTTTCATAATTGGATGCTGTTTATCCCTTTAAGCATCCTCATGGGATTGGGCTTTTATATGATGCATAGCACCTTGCAGACCAAAGCCACAGAACTCACCCCAGAAGCACGAGGGACAGCAGTTTCGCTGTTCGTGTTCAGCCTGTTTATGGGACAGGGAATCGGTGCAGCAGTCTTTGGTAGAATTGTCGATAATTCCGGCTATATTCCCTGTTTTATTATCGCTGGCATTGCCAGTGCCCTACTCTCCATTTGGCTCGTGATGCAAGATAAACATATGGCGTTCAGATAAAACTTTAGCTCGTCGTAGTAAGCGATTTATCGCTTTCTTTCTCCTCCTCTTTCTTCAAATTGCGCCTACCCCAAGGCTTGAGAACCGAAATAGCAATGATCGCTAACACACAAAAAGTCTGAATAATCCCACCTATAATCACTCCCTTTTGGTCAAATATATACAGCGGATTTTGCAACGCTTGTAATCTGTCGGTTTCCGAAATCGCAGTTACAGCGTTTACCCACGGACCCAGCCAAATAGTACCGACGACAATCAGTGTTACCGTTGCTACCCACTTGACAATCACCCAATAATGTTTAAAAAATCCCCAAATCGTCAGCCAGCAAAGCAACCCACCTGTAAAGAGCGATAAGTTAGCAGAAGGAATAATTACAAAGTCATCTAGTCGTTTAAGAATCGAATTTATTGCATATAATTCATCACCGTTAGGAGTGTTGCGGTTACTCCAAGCAATAACAACCATACACAAAGCAGTTCCAAACCAAATTCCTCCAAAGGCAACATGAAAGGACAGCAACCAGTTTTTCTGCTTGACGTTTAGCTTTTTCATTAGGCTTTACCTTAGTTATTAGTACCCTTATAGTTAGGCAGCTAATTAAAATTTACAATAAGTCTGATTTTTCCACAACAGATTTTACGGGTCAAGCATTGCCGGAGTTCCAGCCTTTACCTTAGCGAGTAGTTCAATTAAAGTCTTTTTTTCAGCATCAGTGAGATGAGCCATTAAATTTGTGGTACGGCAAAAGTGGTCAGGAAGCATTTGAGAAAGTAACTTTCTGCCATTATCAGTTAATTGCACACTTAACATCCGCCTATCTGCCGGGTAAGGCTGACGTATGACTAATTTATCTCGTTCTAATCCGTCAAGCAAGCCGGTGACAGTGGCTCTAGTAACACCTGTCCGTTCAGCACATTCGGATGGTGTTAATTCTTGTTTATCAGCTTGAAGCAACTGCATTAACAGCGTGAATTTCCCCATTGAAAGATTATATCGGGCAAAATGAGCATCCATTGCTGCATATACATCAGCCGTGGTGTTGAGAAACGCTAAACAAGTCTCTACAGAAGCAATATCTAATTCCGGATAGGAGTTGGCAAGATGTTGTAAAGTTTGGCGATCGACAAAAGAATGTAGTGTTACCACTGTCTTCTTTGAACCTTAATTAGGTGGCTAATCACCAGGTTATATCAAGTCCGGCTAAATAGTGTTCAATAAAACCTATGCTTATTCACAAGGGTGCGATCGCCAATGCCGAAACTTGTAAAGATTGAACCTCATCTAAGTGTAAAGGAACTATAACAAAATGTTTATCACTACCCATATTTACCACTACCTGACAGATTCCATTGCATAACCAAATTTGATTGATGCGGATCTTATGTACTCAGTAAATTTATGCGATACTTTCAAAAATACAAACAACGCTTAAGACGAACCAATAAATCCCTAAATAATCAGGAGAGTAGGAGTCGATGCTTTATAAACCTTATGACCGTCGTCATTTTCTTCAAAAGGTCGCCCTGTTCTCTACTGGTTTAGTCACCTCACTAATTTCTGCTCGTTTTGCGAGTGCTAGCTCTGGAAAACATGGAATGTCTCGATATGATTATATTGTGATTGGTGCAGGTTCAGCAGGCTGTGTAATTGCCAACCGTCTCACAGAAGACCCCCAAACAACTGTATTGTTGCTTGAAGCAGGCGATCGAGATACGAAACCAGAGATTCAAATCCCACGGGAATCTATTAATTTACCTGGCTCCGAGGTAGACTGGAAATATTTCTCGGAACCTGAACCATACCTTAACGATCGCAAGATATTTTGTCCCCGTGGTAAAGTCTTGGGGGGCAGCAGTTCGATTAATTACATGGTGTATATGCGGGGCAATCATCACGACTTTGACCACTGGCAGGAATTAGGCAACCCCGGTTGGTCGTACCAAGATGTCTTGCCCTATTTCAAGAAATCTGAGCATTCCTCACGTGGTGCATCGGAATATCACGGTGTGGATGGGGAGTTGAGCGTTACCGATATCGTGTCTCCTGCTGCGGTTTCAAGAGCGTTTGTAGAAGCAGCGGTGGCAATGGGATATAAGTACAATCCTGATTTCAATGCAGAGCAGCAGGAAGGGGTAGGACCGCTTCAGTTTACAATCAAAGATGGTAAGCGGCACAGTACTGCTGCTGCATTTATCACGCCGATTCTGGATCGTCCGAACTTAACGGTGCAAACAGGTGCGTTGGTGACTCGATTGTTGTTTGAGGAGACTCGCACTATCGGGGTGGAATACCTCCACTCTGGAACGCTACACCAGGTTAGGGTCAGTCAGGAAGTGATTTTAAGTGCGGGGGCGTTCGATTCGCCCAAGCTGCTAATGCTTTCTGGCATTGGGAATGCAGAAGACCTGCAAGCAATGGGGATTTCAGTCGTCGTCGATCTGCCGGGTGTGGGTCAAAACCTGCAAGACCACGTTATTGTTCCCGTGACCTACCAGGCAACTCAGGAGGTGCACCCTGCTCCCACTGGTAATGGTCTTCATGAAGCTGCAATGTTTATGCATAGCGAGGGAAATCTGGATGTTCAGCCAGATATGCTGCTTTTCTTCAGTCCGCGTCCTTTGTCACCTCCTGGGTATGCCATAGTTGATTCGGGGTTCAGAGGCTTAACTAGTTTGACCCATCCCCAGAACAGTGGGAGTGTTGCTTTACGATCGCTTGACCCCACCGATGCCCCGATCCTTCGGATGAACTATCTGCAAAGTCAATCTGATGTGCAAAAGCTAGTGGCAGGGATTCGATTCTTTCGCGACTTGTTTCATTCAAGTCCCTTTGATGAATTTCGAGGTGAGGAAATTGCTCCCGGTGTCGAGGTTCAGAGCAATGAAGCACTCGTTGCTTATGTTCGGAAAGTTTGCAGGACTGTGTATCATCCTGTCGGTACTTGCAAAATGGGAACTGACCCAATGGCGGTTGTAGATCCTGAACTCCGGGTACATGGGGTGAAGGGATTGCGTGTCGTCGATGCCTCAATCATGCCAACGATCACCACGGGAAATACGAACGCGCCCACCATTATGATTGGTGAGAAAGCAGCCGATCTGATTAAAGCCGCAAACCACAGTTCTAAACAACACGGTAGTGGTAAAAAGCACAGGATACGAGAGAATGGGAGACGATGATTGAGTTAGTTCGCTAGGAAAGGAACCTATAAAAGCCCTCCCTAATCGCGCATAGGAAGGAAAACATTCGCCCTGTTTGTTGGCATACTTTTTAAGCTCGGCAGCAATGCTATCTGCAAAACTAACAATTAATATCATGTCCTTTAATCACACATATTGTAGAGACGTTCCGTCGAAACGTCTCTACGACGGTTGCAGTATTTTTATTAGTATTAATTCAACGGACATGATATAAAATAAGATCCCCAACTTATTGAATAAGTCAGGGATCTTGTTTCTCACGCTCTTATTTAAAACTGCTATACAAATAATTAGATATTAAGCGTATTTTGTAGAGACATATAATTAATCTAACTCTCGGCGTCCTTCCAAAGCTCTTGCCAGCGTCACCTCATCAGCGTATTCTAAATCGCCACCCACAGGCAAACCAAAAGCAATCCGCGTCACTTTGGTAAATGGCTTGATTAATTGACCAATATATAGTGTCGTCGTTTCTCCTTCGACACTGGGACTAATTGCCAGAATAACTTCTTTGGGCTGTTCTTTACTTACCCGTCGCACCAAAGCTTGCAAAGTTAATTGTTCTGGACCGATACCATCTATGGGAGAAATTACTCCACCCAAAACATGATACTTGCCTTTGAACTCGCGGGTTTTTTCTAGTGCAATCACATCGCGAGAATCAGCAACAACACAGATAGTGGTGTTGTCGCGGTTGGAGTTGCGGCAGATTTCACAAACAGGTTCAGAAGAAAGGTGAAAGCAGACAGAACACAAGCCTATCTTTTTTTTTGCTTCAATTAAAGCTTGTGCTAAATCTTCTACTTCTGATTCTGGACGCTTCAAGATGTGCAGCGCTAGACGTTGGGCAGTTTTGGGACCCACTCCTGGCAAGCGTTGCAGTTGCTCAATTAACCGTGCTAAAGGACGTGCGTAAACCGTTGTCTTATCTCCAGTATGTTCGTACTATTACTATAATGACATTTTTCGGGACTTTGGATTAGTCATTTGATTCAAATTAAACCGTATTTGGTTAAGAAAAGGCGATCGCGCAATAAATATATCTTCAGCAAGCAAAACTGATGCAGTTTGGGGCATTCTAATGATATATCTCAAATTTATCTCACATTATTTGAGATAAATTATTGAATAGTGCATCCAAAATGCTTTTTCAGTACAACCTCTACTTTGTCTTTCTTAGTTTAACTGCAATTATTTCAGCTATTGTTGCCTTTGGTGCGTGGCAGCGTCGCAAAACTTCTTGTGTTAGCAAACCGTTTATTTTCATGATGCTGGCTATCACAGGATACGCTATGGTTGCGGCTATGGAAGCAGGTGCTTACGCTCTAAAAGATAAAATATTTTGGTCAAAGCTGGAATATGTCGCATCAGGTAGTGTGATTACGCTGTTCTTGATATTCGCGATGCAGTTCACGAACAAAAAACGATGGCTGACATCTCGGAATATAGCTTTGCTATGGATTATTCCTGCTTTCAATGTGACAATGGTAGCCACCAACGAATGGCATAATCTGATTTGGACTGGCTTTTTGCCCCATCCTCATCAAAGTAATGTTGTCATTTACCAACATGGTTGCGGCTTTTATTGCGTGATGGCGTGTGTTTATGTTTACACACTTACTGGCGTGCTGTTGCTTACCAAAACGGCTTTGCTGCCCTCTGTTCTGTATAGACACCAGTCTTGTATGGCATTAGCTGGTGCGTTGATACCACTGCTTGGGGGTAGCGCGTATATGCTAAACCTTACTCCCCCCGGTCTGAACATCACCCCGATGAGCTTCATGCTGACCGGACTGATCTATGCTGTTAGCATCTTTCGCTTGCACATGTTTGACCTTGTTCCCGTAGCGCGGGACATTCTGATTGAGGGAATGAGTGATGGTGTGCTTGTCTTGGATGTGCAAAATCGCATTCTTGACATTAATCCTGCAGCACAAAATCTGATTGGGACGACAGCACAGCTTATTGGACAATCTGCCGTTCAAGTTCTCTCAAGATTGCAAGATAGCTTTAGATTATACCACAAATATGAAAGTATCAAAACAGAAATATTAATGACGGCAACATTTCGTTATGTGGAGCTACAAATTACACCATTACGCGATCGCCGCAGGCAGTTAACAGGATATCTGCTTATTTTGCGTGACATTACTCAACGTTATGAAGCTGAAGTTGAACTTCGGCAGGCTAACGAACGTTTGCGTCTTCAGGTGCTGGAAATTGAGACTTTACAGGCTCAGCTACAAAAACAGGCAATGCAGGATGGACTCACTGGCTTATTCAATCGGCGTTATTTTGACTCCTCACTGCAAAGAGAACTAATACAAGCAGCACAAGAGTCTTATCCAGTTGCCGTTATTTTAATGGATATCGATTACTTCAAGAAGATTAACGATACATTTGGGCATCAGGCAGGCGATCGCGTGTTACAAGTATTTGCAGACCTGCTGCGTCAATACAGCCGCTCCAGCGACATTGTGTGTCGCTATGGGGGTGAAGAGTTTGTATTAGCTTTGCCCGGTATGACACTAAATAATGCGTTTCAACGTGCTGAACAAATCCGGTTATCCTTTCAAGCTGCGCGAGTGAAATTTGCAGACAGGGAAATAAATACGACAGTTTCGGGTGGGATTTGCGTATTTCCTGATAATGGAAAAACCAGCGATGACCTGTTGCGACTAGCCGATCAAGCATTGTATGCTGCAAAAGCAGATGGACGCAATTGTATCAAATGTGTACGATAATATCGGCGTTGATAAATAAAAGTATGAAAATATCACGCAGCGCAGAGCCGCAAAGAGAAAGATTGAATTTTGGTACTTTAATATTAGAATATCTAATCCAACTAATCTTGTTTTTAATCAGGCATAATTGTTTGGTGAAGATTTGCACCGGTAAAGTTAGCCCCTCTAATTTTAGCGCCGGTGAAGTTAGCCCCTTTCAGGTTAGCGCCTGCGAAGTTCGCACCATTTAAGTTAGTCCATCTCAAGTTAGCTTTGCTCAAGTCAGCTTCACTCAAGTTAGCCTTGCTCAGATATGCACCACCCAGGTGAGCATAATTTAAATTAGCTTTGTACAAATCAGTTTTATAAAGATAAGCCCCGATTACTTCCGCTTCATACAAATTCGCTCTTGCTAAGTCAGCTTCACTCAAGTTAGCTTCCATCAGGTTTGCAAAACAGAGGTTAGCTCGACAAAGTTTTGCACAAGCCAAATCAGCTCCTTTCAAATTAGCTTTGCTCAAGTCAGTGCCGATTAAATTAGCATAAGCGATCGCAGCGTCTTTGAGATTTGCCTCACTCAAATTAGCTCCAATCAGATTCGCATAACTCAAATCTGCTTGTGTCAGTGTAGCACCGCTCAAGTTAGCAATACTCAAGTTAGCTTCACTCAAGTTAGCTTCAATCAAATTTGCTTTGTAGAGGTTAGCACCGCTC
>CAXTNZ010000138.1:10133-18036 GCA_964245695.1 uncultured bacterium
AGCTTCACTCAAGTTAGCTTCAATCAAATTTGCTTTGTAGAGGTTAGCACCGCTCAAGTTAGCACCACTGAGGTTTGCTCGCACGAGTAAAGCATTACTCAAATCCACCCTGCTCAAGTTTACCCCTTGGAGGTTCGCGCCTCTGAGATTATACCCAAGCAAATTCGCAGCGCTCAGGTCTGGTTCAATTTGGGGATTTTTCTTTCTCCACTCAGTCCATGTGACTGCACCTGCTTTGAGTAAAGCTAGATGCTCTCGATTTGCCATGATATATTCCTTTACTCCTGACGCCCACCCTGAAGATGTGCCCGACCAGCTACATTTTCAATCGCTGCTAACGCTCCTGCTGCACCTGCGAGAATATCCCGTTCATGTCCACCTAAATAAAGCCGTCCAAAGCTTCCTACAGCTTGCACTTCAAGAATATTAATCGATGCCGCTTTCTCAGCTTCATTCGCAGCTAGTGCAGCGTAAGCAGCAGGCTCAACTTCTAATACATACAGCGTTTGTCCAGCTAATAATAATTGTCCGCGTCGCGTGCGATTGATGAGTTGTGTTTGGTAAGCATCAATATTGCGGATAATCTGGGTAGAAACAACACGCGGTTTCAGACACTCTTCTTTTTTAACTCCTAACATCGCCAAAATCGCTTGACCAGCAGCTCGCGTTTCCCCCTGAGAGGCAGAATGAACTTCTAATAAACCGTATAGTCGTTCGACTACTTGGACTCCCGGACGGACAGAAGCAGCTTTGAGGGCTACATCGGTAATTTTATTAATTTCGATACCAGGAGAGATTTCAATCCACAACGATGTGTCCCCTGGTAATGGCAAGAAACCTTGGGCTACTGTTCCTATATATGCCGCGTGTTGAGGTTGCAGGCTGTCGAGAAAGACAAAACTGCGTAGTTCTATTCCCAAAGTTTAGCTCTCCAGTCATATTGCGATGTATGGGCGTAACTTTAAACTACTATAAGGCTCGGTGGATGCATCGTTCAAATAGTTTACTTTCAGCAAGGCGATCGCGCGTGTTGGGTTAAATCGTGTGCCAGCAACTACAAAGCAGCCTTTGAAAGGTAACGCCCCTTCTTTAATTACACTGTGGCAGAGCAGGGCTGCCCCAAGCTTGGGGAATCACTTTTTCTAGACGAGATTTTTCAAAACGACTGATAGCAAACAAATCCTTTGACTGACCTGCAAACATCTCAGTTGGAGTACCGAATGCAATTGCTGCCAAATATCCGGAATCAGCAACTATTTTCTTTACTCTAGAATCATAGTTCCCGTAAGGATAAGTAAAATAAATAATAGGACGATTTAGTTTAGCTTCAAGTATCTGCTTAGATTCCACAACTTCTTGATAAAGCTGTTTATCTGATATTTTTGTGAGGGCAGGATGAGTTTTACTGTGGGAAGATATTGTAATTAGTGGGTCACTAGCCATGATTCTTAGTTGTTCCCAAGTAACATGAGTACGACCAGCATTAACTCCTACACCGCTCGTATGAATAGCAAAAACAGCCGGATAATTGTATTTTTTCAACAGAGGATAAGCATATTCATAATGTCCACCATAACCATCATCAAAAGTCAATAAAATAGGCTTTTCTGGTAATGGGCTTCCTGTCCGCAAGTGAGCAATCAGCCGATTTAAACTAATAGGAGTCATCTTATTCGATTTAATTAGTTCAAAATGAATATTTAACTCTTGGGGTGTTAAATCATAAATTACTTCCTTTTTTAAGATAATATCGTGATACATAATTACAGGAACTCTAGCTTTAAAAGCAGCTTGGTGTATTGTTGGTACTCGCTCGGCTGGCAAAGATAACACTTTGTCATCTGCAAGCGTCTTAAATAATATTTCGGAACTAGATAAGACTTGATTGCTTACAGGTTCCAGTTGCCTACTTATATTTTTATACTTGTTACATACAAATTGATTATTAGACTCTTTTAGGGAAACTATTATAGGAATTGATGTATTAAAGTGCGGACTTTTAAATTCAGTTGCAATTATCCGGTACGAACCAAAAATCAAAAAACAAGCTGTGGATAAAAACGCAATTACTATTAAATGAAACTTTCTTTTATTTTTGGGCAGCATTTTTTCTTCTCTGAGTCAGAATAATTCGTAGTACCCCTACCCTAGCGAAAGCAAAATTTGGCATCTCTACATTGGGTTGATGGTTGATTTACAATCTAAACTGAACCGTATTGGGATATAAACGTAAACCACCAGCATTGCTGCTGATGGTTTACTACTTTGATTAGTGTTGCAGATTGTTTGTGAAAACTTAAACTTGGTTCTTAATAAGTAACCAAACCTTCATAAATTAAGGGACATATGTCGATTGGCATTTTTGGACGCAATTAGCTTGAAGGTTACTTTGAACGTTGCCGTCTCTGCTAATTGTCATGCCCTCCACTCTTGTGTCATAATACACGGTTACTTGTCCTCCTTTGTCGCAAATTTGTTGCCCAGTGTAACCAAACTGATTAAAATTTAAGTTGTTAATATAATCTTTGGCTTTATTTTGGCATTTTCTCCTCCTCTCTGGCCACTTAACCGAACCTAAATTAACCCAATCCGTATATGTACCATTGGACTCAAACCTAGCTTCACAATCTCTACCTCCTATTTTGAGAGCTTCACCAGTATCTCCAGTATCTCCAGCATCGATAGGAGCAGCATCGATAGGAGCAGGAGCGGAAAAAGCAGAATAAGCAGGAACCATCGCAGATGCCATTATCGGCAAGAACAAAAACAATTTCAATTTGTTCAAAGTGGAAATTGCAGCAATTCTTTTGAGTTGCATATTTGTTAACCTTTGGAATTCTAGATTGAAGATTTGTTGTCAGTTAATCTTTTGAGTAAGCTGTTTAATTCGCTCGCCTCTTGCATGTCTCTATAATCACCGATTACTTTTTAATAGTCAGCCGGAAAAAAGCAGGTTATTTATTTGCAATTAAATAAACAATTCACCTCAGAAAACCGGAAAAATTAGGTAACAAATAAAGTTCCGGAAAAAATCCGGTTTTTTCCGGTAATTTATACAGTTGTGCCTGAGGTTAGCAAAAATAATGGTAATGATATATCGTAGAGGCGCTATTTACCCCGCCCTTACTATTTGATTGGGTTACTAAAATTTATGAAATCAGAATTAGAATTAACCTGGACACAGACACAAAACCTAGTAGATGCTCTGGTTTTTCAAGTAACGAAAAAGCATCTTGGTTCTTCAGAGGTACAGGTACTGCGCGGTGCATGGGATGGTAAAACTTATGACGCGATCGCCTCCGAATCTCATTTAGCAGTTAAGTATATTGGTGAAATTGGTGGTAAATTATGGAACAATCTTTCCGAAGCATTAGGGGAAGAAGTTAAAAAGACCAACTTCCGGCAAGCGCTGCAACGAGAATGGGAGAAACAAGGCGATAAAAGTGAAAATACAGTCATAATCCCAGAAATTCAATTTTCAGCAACGGAATTTTCCTCAGAACCTTATATAGAACGTCCTCCCATCGAATCTCGCTGTTATGAGGAAATATGCAAACCTGGTGTGTTGTTGCGAATTCAAGCACCGTTGCAGTTTGGGAAAACAGAGTTAATGTCACGGGTAATGCACCACGCTGCACAACAAGGATACCGCAAGGTAGTTTTAAACCTACGAGATGCAGTAGGTGAAGATTTTAATAGCTTAGATAAGTTTTTGCAGTGGTTTATCACCAGTATTGCCGAGACATTAGAGTTAGGGCAACCCGTAGAAGAACACTGGCGTAAAAGTTTGGGTAATTGTAAGATAAAATGCCGAACCTACTTTGAAAAGTATCTTTTACCAGGAGATAGTGCCGTTGCGATCGCTTTAGATGAGGTAGATAGACTGTTCGCATATGGAGAAATAGCTGGAGAGTTTTTGGGAATGCTGCGAACTTGGCATGAAGACGCAAAAACTAAACCTCTTTGGCGACAATTGCGGTTATTGATGTTGCACACACAAGTTTATACCCAGCTAAATATCAATCAGTCACCGTTTAATGCCGGGACAGAAATTAAATTAACAGATTTTACTAGCGAACAGGTGCAATCTCTGTCACAGCAGTATAAATTAAACTGGAAAAATACACAAGTTGAACAACTAATGGCAATGGTAGGAGGACATCCCTATCTAGTAACAAAAGCCATACAGGTAGTATCGCGCCAGGAAATGACTTTAGAAAGCTTGTTGCAATCAGCACCCACACCTTCAGGGATTTATCGCAATCATTTAGAAAGACACTGGCGTTATTTACAGGCAAATCTCCCACTCTTTACAGCATTTAAAACAATAGTTTTAGCCGATAGTCCGGTTGAATTTAATTCCAATTTAAATTTAGATGATGCAGTAAAATTATATGATTTTGGGTTGGTAGAACTGCAAAAGAATAGTACAGTGTCACGTTATGAAATCTATCGTTTATATTTTCGAGAACGGTTAGTAAGTTAGAGGATGTTTGAGAAGTATTATTTTAAACGCATTAAAATTTAGCTCCGAACAAATCCCCTTACGAAGTAGGGCTATTTCATTGAAAGAGAGATAATTAGTTCAGCCTACCATATTGTAGGGGCACGGCACTGCCGTGCCCCTACGACTGTATCAAATTGAAACGAAAATTTAGGACTTATGGTTTCTTCTATAAAGAATGAAACAGCCCGCATAAGCATATTCATTTATATATACAATTATGAGCAACTCAAAACAAAGTAATGGGTATCAAGTAGGAGGAAGTCTCGGCGAATCAGCTTCAACTTATGTTGTACGCCAAGCAGATTCTCAACTTTACTCAGGATTAAAAGCTGGAAAATTCTGCTATTTATTAAATTGCCGACAAATGGGTAAATCGAGTTTGCGCGTACAGACAATGGCACGTCTGAAAAAAGAAGGGGTTGCTTGCGTGGCATTTGAAATGCGTGAATTATGCCTGCATGAAGTCACAGAAGATGAATTTTATGGTGGTTTTGTTAGCTATTTGGTAAGTGAATTTAATTTAGATGTTGACTTGGAAAGCTGGTGGTATGGGCATAGTTTAATTCATCCGGCACGACGATTAACTAAGTTTATCGAAGAAATACTACTAGAACAAGTTACGCAAAGTATTGTTATCTTTGCCGATGAAATTGATAGCGTTTTAAATTTAAGTTTCAAAGACGATTTTTTTGCTTTTATTCGCGGATGTTATAACAAACGTGCTGATAAACTTAAATATAACCGTCTGACTTTTGCACTGTTGGGGGTAGCAACTCCTGCTGATTTAATTGAAGATTCATACCATACACCGTTTAATATCGAAAGCGAAGCAATCGAATTAACTGGTTTTCAATTGGATGAAGCAACACCCCTAGAAAAGGGATTTGTTGGTATCACCAGCAATCCCCGTGCAGTATTAAAGGAAATTTTACTGTGGACGGGGGGGCAACCGTTTCTGACGCAATGGGTTTGTCAGCTTGTATCTTCTTTGTCATGCATTGAGAATGGAGTAGAGGCAGATTGTGTTGCTACAATTGTGCGATCGCGTATTCTCTCTAATTGGTTAGCGCAGGATAAACAACAACATTTACAGACAATACGCGATCGCATTCTTAACAACGAGCAACTGGCTTGTTGGTCGCTAGGGATGTATCAAAAAGTTTTACAAGCTGGGGAATTAGCTGTTGATGACAGTCCAGAAATCATGAAATTGCGGTTATCGAGCTTAGTCATCAAGCAGTCAGGCAAATTAAGAGTTTACAACCGCATCTACCAATCAGTTTTTGATAACACTTGGGTAGAGAAGGAACTACAAAATATGAGACCATATGCCGAAGCATTTGCAGCTTGGGAAGCTTCAGGACGTGATGCATTGCAGTTGTTGCATGGAGATGATTTACGCAATGCCTTAACGTGGGCAAATGGGAGAAGCTTGAGCGATAAAGATTATCAGTTTTTGGTGGCTAGCCAAGAATTGGAACTGACTTCTGTGCAGCAGAGAACGGAAATCGCTTTGCAGCAAGAGAAACAAGCGCAAGAGAATTCACAAAAAGCCCAACGACAAGTTAAGCGCAGCGCACGTCTAGCCTTTGCCTCAATAATTGCAGGCTTAACGATCGGTGCCATCCCAATTATTTTGAGTTCGGAACCTCTAGCGGTTTTGTTTAACAATATTGGTTTGGAAAATTACCAGGCAGGAAATTTAGAAAGAGCTTTACAATTTTATAACCTGGCACTTTTAGCAAAACGAAATTATAGAGTAGCCTATTACAACAGGGGAAAAGTTTACGAAGACCTGCAAGATTTTAATCACGCCCGCATCAATTACAATGCTGCCAAAAACTTGGGGTTCCCTCAAGCATACAGTAGGTTAGCTCGGCGGTACATTCTGGAGAAAGAATATCTCCAAGCTGTTAATTTACTTTCGGAGGGTTTAAAACTACCTCTTACAGACCCGCGAGAAAAGTACACTATGTTAAGGAATTTGGGTTGGGCGCGACTGGGGCTAGCACGACAGGGGAAAGAAACCTACAAACAAGCAGAAGTTCCCCTACGTCAAGCTATTGAGTTATATGACAAGCGTGGTTCAGCTTACTGTCTGTTGGCGCAAGTCCTTGAAGCTAAAGGCGAAACACGCTCCTCGCTATCACAATGGCGTAAATGCCTTGAATTTGGTGACCGCGCACACCCCGACGAAGGCTTCTGGATTGAAGATGCACGGCAGCGCCTGCATCGAAATGTAGCCGATTGATGCGTTAACTTCACGAAATATACTGAAAAATAATCAATTAAGATGTGATATATTTAGCAATTTTATATAAAGGAACTTTTAAGACTTCAAGAAATTCCTGTAAAGATGAAAACATCGGGATTGAGCTAATTTAATCCCGTTAGAGGGGAAAGTCTTGATGTTTAAGCATAAAAGCTTATTGGTAGTAGCATTCGCATTCACTGTGTCATTTAATTCAGTATTATTTAATACAAAGCAAGCGCAAGCACAACCAGGTATTAACCAAATAATATTAGCAAGCAGAAAATCAAGACCAAGAACAACACCAAGAACAAGAACAACACCAAGAACAAGAACAACACCAAAACCGAAACCCCAATGTACCCATGAGTGGTGGGGATGTCTAAATTTGAATTTTGGAGCCAATACTCTATTTCCTTTTCTGAGTCCAGCTACTGCGTTCCCTAGAGAACCGAAGCCCGAATGTAAGGATAGGGCGTGGGCATGTCCAATTTTGAGTCCACAAGGCAATACTAGTGCTTCAGATTCTGCAACAATAGACTCAACAAAACCGAAGCCTGAATGTAAGGATAGTGCGTGGGCATGTCCAATTTTAAGTCCAGAAGGCAATTCGGGTATTTCTGACAGTAGGAATTCTTCTCACAGTTCAATTAGGGGAATTACTCGTCCTGAACTTAATAATGTCACGAATGCCGTTGCAATTGAAAAACTTGAAGCGCTGAAATCTTCAGGACAAGCAACCAACGATGATTACATACTTTTGGGTTATTTCTATAGTCTAGAGAAAAAATACGACAAGTCAGAGGCTAATTATCTCACAGCTTTAAAACTCGCAACCGATGATGGTAGAAAAGCCATCATCGAACAAGAACTCGAAAAACTCCGTGCTGCAACGCGAAAACCTGAATTAAGTGGCGAAACTAAATAATAAGCAAAGAGTGGTCGCAGTTTTGAGGAAAGCGCCTTTTATCATTTTTAATTCAAACTAAAAAGCGCCCCCCGGTTAACCAGGAGGCGCTTTTTAACCTGTAGAGACGTGATATATCACGTCTCTACCTTGAAGAATTAGCCGTTGATAGCAGGTGCGCTTAATGCTACAGGAGCGACTTCAAGTGCAGCCAAATCGAGAGGGAAGTTGTGAGCGT
>CAXTNZ010000139.1:0-18034 GCA_964245695.1 uncultured bacterium
CCCGTGGAACAACAGCAAAAGCAAGATCCAGAAATTCCCTACCTGACACGCACCCAAGTGCTTGTAGCAATGGGTGTGACTGCAATAATTTTATGGATAATCGCCAAGCTGTGGTTGCGCTTTGGCAACGTGGCGATATTTTCCTGGCATTGGCAGGAAAGAGATTTACTCTTAGGAATAGCCTTAGGGTTAATCATCACCGCTGTGAGTGGATTAGCTTATCGTTTTTGGGCTGCTTACCGTAAAAGTGCAGATTATTACTTAGAAATAGTACTTAAACCCTTAGCTTTACCAGACATAATTTGGCTGGGGTTGCTACCAGGATTAAGTGAAGAATTGTTATTTCGAGGTGTGATGTTGCCGGCTTTGGGAGGAGATCATGTAGCGGTAATCGTATCGAGTCTCTGTTTTGGCGTCTTACACCTTAGCAGTCCCCAACAATGGACTTATGTGATTTGGGCAACTATTGTCGGGTTAATATTGGGCTATAGCGCCGTCATCAGTGGCAACTTGTTAGTGCCGATTGTTGCTCATATGCTGACGAATTTGATTTCTAGTTATTTTTGGAAGCTACGGCGGTTAGAGAAAATTAAAAATTAAAAGTTATTTAGTTAAAAATTTGTATCTAAACCATTTTTTTAGATCAGAGGCGAATTACTCTGATATCAGTTCTCTGTCATAAATCACAATCAAAAATTATGTTGGGATTACTTTGGGGTATTGTAGTTCTACTGTTGGCTTTTTGGGTATTAGGGCTGGTACTTCATATAGCGGGGAATCTAATTCATATAGCATTGGTGTTAGCTATTACTCTTGCTATCTATAATTTTTTGAAAGCCCGTGATGTGTAGGTGAACAACAGGTTGGGAAAGAACCTAGTTAAAATCGACCTTTTACTTCAGAGGCTACGAGTCTGACTGGAAGAATTAAAGACTAACTTACGTAAGTTTACGTAAATTATGTGTATTGGGGTGATGATGAGCCGCTAGTGCGATCGCAATCGGTAAAATTCGATGTTCTTCAACTTGAATCCTCGCGTGGAGTGTTTCTGGCGTATCATCTGGTAACACTGGCACCGCCGCTTGCATCAAAATTAAACCGCTGTCCATTTCCAAACACACCAGATGCACTGTACAGCCTGTAATTTTTACACCAGATGCCAGTGCTTGTTCTATGGCATTAACTCCCTTAAAACTGGGCAACAAACTGGGATGAATATTGATAATCTTATCAGGAAAAGCATCAATTAAAATCGGTGTCACCAGTCGCATCCAACCTGCCATAATCACCCATTCAACATCGTACTGCCGCAAAGTTTGCACAATTTCTTGATCAAATTCTTCGCGGTTTTTGTATTTGCGGTGATCTAAAAGTACAGATGGCACACCCCAATTAGCGGCGCGTACTGCTGCTTTCGCCGAAGGGTTATTATAAATCAAAACTTGAATTTGGGCGGAAAGTTGCCCATTTTTGATTGCTTGGGCGACTGCTTCAAAATTGCTGCCATTTCCCGAAGCCATAATTCCCAGTTTTAAAGGCGCTGACATCTGCACCTTGGGAAAAATATCGGGTGAAATCAAGCTGGATGTGACTAAATTCATACAACAATTGAATTACTCAAAGTATTGTCGGGGGGTTACATATTTTCAAATTACAAAAATTCCATCATGAGTTGTTAACGTACAAGACTAGAACCACCAGGACATTGAATTTCCCCCCCTCCCCTATTTGGCATAAATTTTGGCATGGCTGGTGGTGTTTTTGAAGGTTTATTGGTTTCACAAATACCAGCAATAGTGAGGTTTTCTCCGTTAATTTTAGTTACAAACACAACCCCAGTGTAGCTTTTGTCCGGACTCTTGGCAGTAGCTGTCATCATCACCCTTGAAGTTGGTTTGCCTTGAGGTAGAATTTGGTATTGGTAGTTGTCAGTTTCTGGCTTAATACCAACACCCAATTGCTCAATTGTGATAGCAAACTTGTTGTTTTCCAGATAGTAAGCTTGCTGTGCGCGGTTCATGCTAGCAATAATTTGTTTGCCTTCAACTGCTGGCTGATTGTTAGCTTGATTTTCCCGATCACCGTTGAAAACTTGGACATTCTCTGGTAATGTCGTGGCATCGGAAATTTTCTCAAATAGCATTGCCTTAGCAGAAAAAACCTTTGGTCTGGGTTGTCCTGGATTAGTACCGTGTAATTGCAGCCGCATCTTACCATCGGCAAGAAATTCAAAAATTGTTAATACTGGTTCCGCACTGTTTGGTATTGTTACATCTAAGTGCATAGGTTTGAGAGCCGGGTTAATTCGATACTTAAATTCCAGGGCAATAGGAATATTCGATTTAGATGGCAGCGAGAATAATTTCCCTTCAGGTGTAAAAATGAAGGTTATTGATTCTGAGGATAAAGGATCTTTAGCTTTCCATTGCCCCAATAATTTCTGGTTGACAAGGTTTGTAGCGAATTCAGGTTGAGATTGAGTCGGTAACGGTGTAATTTGGTCTTGAGCAAGCACTGTTGTGCTGAGCGTAGTTAGTAGCCCGATAAATATGCTATTTGTCAGCAATTGAAGCGCGATTTGCCGTTTGCTGATTTTTAGTATTTTTGAATACATTATACTTAGAGATTAGTAGAATAACAGGATCTTAAACTGTTGTTAATTGATCCGCTACTCAGCAAACAGCCAACTAAAATACTGTCCTATGTTCGTAGTGAGCCAGCGCGGTCTTGGGGAGGCAGTGCGTTGCGGGGGTTCCCCCCGTTGTAGCACCTGCCGTGGTTTCCCCCATGAGCGACTGGCGAACCCGTTCGCGCAGCGTCTCGTTCGCGCAGCGTCTCCGAAGGAGAAGAGAAGGGTGAGCGGTTTACCGCTCATAGTTTCAATTTTAAGGGCTGAAGCCCTTACTACAAATTATTTATACACATTTACTTAACAAGCTTTTATGACATTACCACGATCGCGTCAATTGCTAGATAATGATACAGTTGCCGCCTGGATTTTTCTCACCCCAGCACTGATTTTACTCTTGCTCTTTGTCCTTTACCCGATCGCCTATTTATTTTTCCTCAGCTTCACTGCTGGTAGTTTCACCTCCACAGGTACTTATTGGGTAGGCTTAAAAAACTACTGGCGCTTGTTACTCAACCCCGATTTTTGGCAAGTTCTGGGTAACACGTCTTATTTCACCCTTGCCACCGTCATTCCCAGTATAATTATCCCCTTAGGACTGGCGGTGTTATTAAACCGCAGCTTGGCATTGCGGGGTATGCTGCGAAGTGCTTATTTTCTCCCTTCAATTATCTCTCTGGTAGCGGCTGGTTTGGGTTTTCGCTGGCTGTTTCAAACCGAAGGACCAGTTAACGCAGTTTTAGATTTTATTGGCATTCCGCCAATTCCTTGGCTGGGAGATACATTTTGGGCAATGCCAGTATTAATTTTATTTAGTATTTGGAAACAACTTGGTTTCAATATGGTGGTATTTTTGGCAGGGTTGCAAGCAATTCCCCCCAGTCGTTACGAAGCGGCGGAACTTGATGGCGCAAATGCTTGGCAGCAATTTTGGTATATTACTTTGCCAGGATTGCGACCGACTTTAATCTTTGCAATTGTTACCACAGTGATTTTCACATTGCGGAGTTTTGAGCAAGTTTATGTGATTACAGGTGGTGGTCCGTTGAATTCTACAAATTTGTTGGTTTACTACATATACCAAGAAGCTTTTGGTCAATTTGATTTTGGTTACGCAGCAGCAGCAGCGACGGTGTTGTTAGCAGTGACGCTGGTGTTAGTGTATTTGCAATTGAGAACTTGGGGCGAGGAGAGTTAAAAGTTAGGAATGCGCTGTATATCATGTCCGGTTAATTAACTACATGCCTATCATTCGTCTAACTTAATAACCATGTGGGAACGTAGTATTGAGGGCTTTATTCAACTGATTGCTCGCTACCGCCCAAACTTTCCTCAGGAAATTCAAGGGGCGAGTTTAGCGCAGATCGATGCTTTTGCTAAGCGTGTCTATCAAGTCTCAGCCTTAACTTTGCCATCAGATTATCGTGATTTTCTTCTCAGACTGGGTGTAGCCGCGCCTGGGTTCGTTGTTGATACATCTCAACCGGGATGGGGTGAGCGCGTTCCTTGGTGCGCTTTTGTGGAGGATGCTTCACCCAAGCTTACGAGTTTGCACGAGTACTATGGCTATCTGTTGTCAGATGGGGAAAGCCCGCCGCCTCAATGTTTGGTTGTGGGGGTTTTTGGGGTACACTGTGAAGAAGTTTTCTTGGAATGCCACGCAGAGATTGCGGGTCGGGTGTTCAGCCAAAAACTAAATTCTTGGGTGGTGTGGGCGGAAAGTTGGGTTGGACATCTCTACAAGCAGGCATTCCGTTACATAATAAGCAATCATATGCAGACTCAAGCCCAGAACCCAATCAGCCAAGAAGCAGCCGCTCAAATTGCTAATCTAGCGATTGCTTACGGCTTAGAAGTTCCGTGGTTTAGCGATGCATTTGACTTCTGCGCGGTGAGTTTCGATTTGGATATTTTTTTATACATTTCAGGATATGCAACCTCTCCTTGGTTCTATTTAGCAGGCAAGAAACAGTCTAGGTCATGGATTCCAGGTCATCGTACCAGTTCGGCTGTTGCTGATTTCTGGCAGTTTCTAAAGCGCGAATTGCCTAAATGATCAAGATTAGAACTCTTGCAACCGTTATTAACTCATAATTCCAACAAGTTTGGTAACAGCAGCAATTAGCTGTGCCGGTTCTGCTGGTTTGGGGACATGGATTTGAAAGCCGGCTGAAATTGCTTGTTGCTGATCGTATTCTCCGGCATAAGCTGTCACGATCGCTGGTATTTGTCCCCCTTGTTCTGGTAACCACTTTCTCACTTGGCAAATCAGCATGTAGCCGTCCATTTCCGGCATCCCAATATCACTTAATAAAACATCTAATTTCGACTTTGCCAAGATTTGCAGTGCTTCCAGCGCTGATGAAACTGCTATCACTTCGGCTTTCTCTTGTTGCAACACGAAGGTGATATCTCGCGAATCAGCGTCATCATCTACAATCAGTATTTTGATTTTCTCCAACTCAGTCAACCCACGCAGTTGACCGGCATATTGCTGAAGCCGCACGAGCATTTCTTCGCGTTCGGCTTCAGCTTGTTTGCGATCGCCGTTCCCACATGACCTGCGAGCATAAGAGTAGGTCAGACCAGGTAGCATTGCCTGTAATCATGACATCTTCGAGCATCGGTTCGATGATATCCCATATTTCCGACCAAGACTCGCGTGCTGGCTGACCCAAAGCTTGCGGATGTTTAGTCGTCCAATGCTGGGGACGATAAGCATGACATATAAAGCATGGCAAATTCCGATCCCCAGAAAATCAGCATTGGGAATCGAGAGGATAAGCAAATACTGACAGAAGTACGCAAACTCTGATTCCAATGCTTAACAGAACCGATTGGTGTAACTGACCAATCGAGAGTCCGCATCAGAAGACTCATTTCCCCATTGCCAGGAAAGATATGCTCTTGCTGATAATCTGGGGATGTCGAGCGATCGCTTCCCAACTGGTAGTCCAATTCCTTGTCTTACATTTTTAGGGGTTAAATGAATTTACGGGAATTTTTTGTCCAATATTAACCTACACTTAGGGTAAGCTATTATCGAACAAGTTAACTACCGCCGAGTGCGCTCGGCATATTGCATATAAATTTTTTTACTTATATTTACATAGAAGTGTTAATAGGTTCCCGCCTTTGGTCTCTAGCTTGCTCTATATTATGTAGAGTGTTCAAAGACAAAAAGCCAAAACCGACTTTAGAGGCTAAATCCAGCAACGTAAAAAACATAGTTTCCGTACCCTGAGCAAAAACGCTGAATCCTTCTGTTCCTAAAATCCACACAACCGGGTACAGCGTCCACAACACCAAATGCACTGTCACCAACTTGCGGAATGCTTGCTTTGATTTTGGGTGATTGCGTTCAGCCTCAATGCGGTACTGATTTAACAACATATAAGCAACTGCAACATAAGCAGCGCAACTAACAATATACCAGATATAGCTTACAGGTTTGGGCGAAATCGTCGCCACAAAACCAGTAGCAATCATATAAGCATTTGCTCCTAACAAGCTACCAGTAATTGGTAAACTAGTTCTGCCTAAAAAAGTCAGATCCAGCAGCAACAGCGGTGTTGACAAAAACCAAGTTACATATCGTACCCAATAAGTAGGGCGATCGTTAATAATATTAACGCCTTGTTTAAGTGCCATAGCTAGATAAAGTCCAGCAGCGATCAAGCAAATAAAGAAATTCAGTGTATATAATATTTTCCACTGCTCATTTTTAGCATTGTGTGCGCCAAATCCGAAAAAAATTCCACCCAACGCCATACCGATGACACCAGTCCACAGCCAAGTTTGAATCATATTTAATTTCTCAGGAATAGCAATTAATCAAGTAAATTTTTGACCTTTTGAACAATTATTTCGCGCAAACGCTTATTTTTTATTGTGCCAGACTTGCTCAGTTAAACAATGCTTCTAAATACAGATTTTTCGGTAAATGCTATGTCTTTAAATATAAGTTAAAAACTATCAAAAGGTAGATTATGTGTAGTAAGCGCTCTCTGCGCTTACTACAAGCTACTTAACTTCCTTCAAATCAGTCTTCCAAGGAATTGTCACAGTAAAAGTAGTACCAACTCCTAGTTTACTTTCTAGTTTGATGCTACCACCGTGTAATTCCACACACTTTTTCACCACAGCTAATCCTAAACCTGTCCCAGTCACATCACCGACATTTTCGCCCCGTTGATAAGCTTGATAAAGTTGTTCCTCCTCTTCTTGAGGAATCCCTATTCCTTGGTCTTGTATCTGAAAAATAGCTTGTCCTGATTCAGCCGCCAGTGTGAAATAAATTTGGCTATCATCTGGCGAGTACTTAATAGCATTATCAACCAAATTAGTTACAATCGAACGCAGCATTCTTTCATCCATCCAAGCGATTCTTTGAGAACATTGACTGACAAAAAGTATGTCTTTTTTAGCGCGAGTACTAAACTTCATTTCTTCTAATAGCGAAAAACAAAAATCTTCTAAATCTAAAGGTTGTGGTCTAAATTCTAATTTTCCAGCTTCTGCCCTCGTTAAGGTAAGAATATCTGTTAACAATTGTGTCATCGTTTTCGCCGAAGATTGAATTCGATGAAGATTTTTCAGCTTTTTCTCTTCTGACCATTCTTTATTAGAGTTTTCTAAAAGTTGTGCCGAAATTAAAATAGTACTTAAAGGAGTGCGAAATTCATGGGAAACCATTGAAAAAAAGCGAATTTTCAATTCATTTAATTCAAGTTCTTTTTCTAAATTTCGCTGAACTTCTTCTGCCCGCTTTCTTTCAGTAATATCTTGTGTAACTACGGCTCGACGATATACTTCTCCCAAGGCATTTTTGATGGGAAAACTGTGTTCCCAAACCCAGCGCACCGAATCATCTGGACGCACGATGCGGTATTCAATCTCAAATTCTTTTTTGGCGTTTTTCTCAAGGTTAGCAATTACACGTTCCTTATCCTCTGAATGAACAGCATCTAGAAAAGATTGGGGATTTATATACAAACTTTCACAACTGCGTCCCCAAATCTTTTCATAAGCGGTGTTGACATATAAAACTTTGTCTGCTTCTGCATCCCTCATCCAAAAAATTTCATGAATATTTTCGGCAATTTGGCGAAACTTTTCTTCGCTGGTGGCTAGCGCCTCTTGTGCTTGCTTTTGTTGAGTGATATCACGTGCTAAGACCAGTCTCGCAGGTCGTCCTTTAAATGTTAATTCATGAGAGGTAATTTCCACATCAATTTCTGTACCATCTCGCTTTTTGTGTCTCCTAGTTGCGAATCGCTTATCTGCCCAACGTAGTCCCGGAATTCTATCAAGAAGGGCGGGTACTTCTTCTGGTGGACGAATGTCTTTAATCGTCATAGATAAAAATTCTGTTTGTGAGTAGCCATACTGTTTGATAGCTACTTCATTAACCGCTAAAAAATTTAAATTCTCTAAATCATAAACCCATAAAGGATGAGGATTAACTTCAAATAAATTCCTGTATCGTTGCTGGCTTTCTCGTAAAGTGTCCTCTAATTGTTTGCGAGTGCTAATTTGTCGATGTAGCAGGGAATAAACTATAAAAAGTATGGCAAAACTAACCCAATAGCCGGTTATGTTGGCTACAATTGTAAATCGGAAATTTGCATCAGAATAAGCTTGTTGATGTTGCACTAATGATTGCTCTTCTTTCTCCATTTCGGTAATAAATTGCCAAATTTTATCGTTAAGTGTAATGCTTTGATCTGTCAGGGATATTTGAATTGCTGTGTTAGATTTATCTCGTTTGTAAAAGTCGATAGATTTTTTAAGCAAATTCAATCTTTCGGCAATCAGAGGTTTGATAATATCAAGTCTGTGCTGCTGCATGGGATTATCGGCAGTAGCGCGTTGAGCATCTGTTAATTTAGTTTCAATCGTTTGAATTGCCGTATTGTAGGTTTCTAAATAAGACTTGTTTCCGGTAATAATGTAGCTGCGTCTATCTCTTTCAGCATCTCGCAGTGTAGTCAGTACATCTCTAACTTTTTGTAGGACTTCGTAGGAATATTCTATTTGTCTTTCTCTGGCAAATAGCTTGGCTGTGTTTTGATATGAAATAGTGTTAACAATGGCGGTAATAACCATCGCCAATCCAAAGCCGACAGCAATAATTTTTCTTTCCAAAGACCATTTCATATGTAATGCTTGTGGAGTGCTAGAAAATTTTATGATAATTAATATCGTTTAGTGATTGATGTCACATCTGTTAATTTTCTTTTATAATCAATATGCGAATTCTGCTTGTTGAAGACAATGTGCGTCTGGCGGAAGCGCTCTTGGAAGCTCTGACTGACCAGCTTTATGTGGTAGATGTGGTGAAAGATGGGGAGTTCGCTTGGGATCAGGTTAAGGCGATCGCCTACGATCTGATTTTGCTAGATGTGATGCTTCCTAAGCTAGATGGTATCAGTCTCTGTCAACGCTTACGCCACCACGGCTATTCTCTACCAATCCTGATGCTGACCGCTCGTGACACCAGTACAGATAAAGTTAATGGCTTAGATGCCGGCGCTGATGATTATGTAGTCAAACCTTTTGATTTGCAAGAGTTGTTAGCTCGCATCCGCGCTTTATTGCGTCGGGGAAATTCCGCTTCTGGACCTATTCTGGCATGGGGCAAGTTGCTCCTCAATCCTAGTACCTACGAAGTCACCTACCTGGATGTGCCTTTGCAGTTAACTCCTAAAGAATTTAGTTTGTTGGAACTATTACTTCGCAATGGTCGTCGGGTTCTCAGTCGTGCTGTAATTATTGACAGCCTGTGGAAGAGTGAAAGTCCACCCGAAGAAGATACTGTTAAGGCTCACATTAAAAGTTTGCGTCATAAACTTAGAGGCGTTGCAGCTCCGGAAGACTTGATTGAAACGGTTCATGGCTTAGGATACCGCTTGAAGCAACTGTCTTGAAAATGGGGATGCTGGGAATGAAGACTCTAGCTTCGCGAAAGATTTTTATGATTTTTTCTGTGATGCGTTTCCCTTGGGGATCAGTCTTAAATTGGTAATAGCTGTTAACTATTACAGTTTTTTTACATTATCAATCTTTGCTGACTTATGTCAGCCTTTTTTGTTTCTAAAACTACTCGTAGAGCGCATTTGTAGCTTCCTTCCCGATTTCTTCCCGATTTTTTCTTTATATTTTCCCGATTCTTTACTCAGCTTATATACTTCTGCGGTGTAACCTCAATATACAGTAACTGTCGCAGTGAACAGTTGATAGAATTGGCACCCAGAGGTAAAGACCATGAGGAATTATGCTGATAAACAGGAATTCATTTTAAGTCAAATCACAGAGAAATCTTTTCAACGAGAAGATTTCAGTGGATGTGACTTGAGTGGAATCGACCTGAGGGCAGTTGATTTGAGTGGGATTAATTTGATTGGAGCAGATTTGCGTGGTGCAAATTTGAGTGGATCTGTACTTGTTGGTGCAAATCTAAGTGGCGCAAATTTAAGCGAAGCCAATTTGCAGGAAACTTATTTATATGAAGCTTCGTTATGTGAAGCTAATTTGAAGAATGCTGATTTAACGCGAGCGAACTTGTGTGGCGCTTTCTTGTGGCGAGTGAATTTAACCGGAAGTAAGCTTTGGGGAGCATCTTTGTGCGGTGCAGATTTGAGCGAAGCTTCTTTGAGTGAAGCCAACTTAATTGAAGCATCGCTGATTGAAGCTAACTTGATGAGAGCAAATTTGGTAGGAGCAAAGCTATCAGGAGCGAATTTACTAGAAGCTAATTTAAAGAAAGCCAATTTAACCAGTGCAGATCTGAGATGGGCAAACTTAACCGAGGCAAATTTGTCTGGAGCGAACCTTTGGGAGGCAAAGTTGATTAATGCCAAACTGTGGGACACTGTTATGCCAGACGGAACAATTCAATACCCTCAGATAGTTTTTTGTTAAAAAATAATTATGACTTATTAGTTATTCACTAGTCATTTGTTTTTGTCGTACTCTAGACTGATAACTAATGACTAATAACTAATAGTAATAATTAAAACTCACGCTGGGAGAAGATGAGGATAGCGATCGCTAATAATATGACGCTGTAAAGTAAGGCATAACCAGCATTGGTAATTAGTGCGATTGTGTCAGGTAGCGCCGCAACACCATAAACAGCATCGTTTTTTAAATCTAATCGAGATAAATCTGGCAAGAGAAGATACAAACCTTGAGTCAGGCGTTCAATACTCTTGTTGCCTCCCAGACGACCAAATTTGACTAAATCTTGAGTGATGTTCCCCATTAAATACACTGCAAATGTTAAAGCAGTCGCTAATAGGGAACTAGTAAACACACCCAAGGCAATCGCTACAGCGGTAATTAAGGATAGTTGCAAGAATAGAAAAATGACAGCAATTAAAATGCTTGCCGTCGAATGAGGAACATTTCCAAATTGTAGAAATGCCAGATAAATCCCCGTCATAGCTGCTATCAGTGCAGCTAGCACTGTTAATAACCCCAAGTATTTGCCAGTGATAAATTCACTGTAGCTGACTGGTTTAGTAATTAACACCAAAATAGTGCGTTTCTCAATTTCTTTGTTAACTAGTCCTGTACCAACGAATACAGCAACAATTAAGCCGAGGATACTCATCACTGCCAAACCAAAGTCTAAAAACATTTTGTTTTCTGTGGAGGCAGCAAATTCAGGAAGTAAACGGATGGCGGCGGCGAGTATCAACGTATAAAAGCCGATAATGTACAGAATGCGATCGCGTACGACTTCCCGAAACACATTCGTTGCTAGCACAAAAATTCTGCCCAGATTCATCTTCTCTCTGCTTTCGCTTGAGTTGGCATTTTACGTTTAATTATTTCCCCCTACTTAACAGCTTTACTGCTGCGGTGGAGGCGATCCGGCAATAAATTTACTTCGGCGATCGCAGTCAATTTCTCCAACGGTAGCTTTATCTGGTTTGCTCACGTTGGCGATGCTTGAGTTGGTCGGCGCTGCAACTGGCTCAACCCGACAAGACTTCTTCAAATAAAATCCCCGTGGGTTAGAACTTGGACCTGTCCAGATACTCAATAAATCTAATGTATACCCAGATTTGGTGTTAACTACACGCGGTCTAACAACCCACAATTCTTTCTCTTCATATTTTGCCAGGTTTTTTTCTATTACTCGCCTGCCCAGGTTCCCTACCTGTTGATCCGCATCTATTAGCCATCTTTCCACTTGCGACCAAGGTCTTCCAGCTATTTGTTCTTCTACTAGTGGCTGAAGTTTGTCGAGAACCACAACGCCATTTGCCGGGATTTTTTCTGGGGATTCTGTTCTGATCACAAAAGTACTGTGCTTAAAATTATCTGCCTGCAAACTGGGATATTCTCTTAACCAATTATCCATGACAAAATAAAACTGAATCCAGCAACTTAGTATCATACAACTGGCAACCATGACTATCAGTCTTTGGCGGATTTCCGGCTTAGGAATCTGTGTTTGAACATCAGTACCACTTCCTTCAAAAAATTCGGGAATTGCCGTAATTATTGCCGAAATTGTTGGCCAAAGAACGATTGTTCTTGGTGTAATTACATCCTCCTCTTGTCCAAAGGCAAAAACACTGACTAAGAATCCGGTTATCACTGCCCCTACTGGCATAAAAGTACCGGGTATTCGTAAAGGGTCGTCAGTGGTATACCAAGATGTACCCGCAATTAAAAATAACCAGCCGAAGAATGAAATTATATCTTTTACATAACCTACAGCTAAAGATGAGGCAAACCAAGAAAAAATACTCAAATAAATGAATGTTTGCCATGAATAAGCCTTGGGCGGAACCAATAGCCTTCTAATCCGCTCATAAACTTCTTCTAAAAATTTAAATGCACCAAATAAATCTTTTAACAACAAGAAATTCATATTTTTCTCCTCTAAATTACCATTTGAGATTAGCCTTTTAAGTAATGACTACTCATCGATATAACCAATTCACTAAAATTGCTACTATCTAGAGCGAATCAACAAAATTACTACAATCGCACTATAACTAAGTGAATTCGCTATTAATATAGTAGTAACTAAATTTGTATTTTGCAATTTAACCCTACTAGCACGCCGGAAGCTGCGACGTGGATATGGTTGAAGATCCAGTTCATTTTTTATTGGTTCAGCTAGTGATAGCAAGACGAGTTTTAATAGAAAGTATTTTAGTAAGAAAGTCGTGAAGAAAATTATAAAAGCAACTAAAATCATTAATGACTGGACATTACTCGCTCGAAATTGATTAAAAAAGACATAACTGATTAATTCAGATTTCAAATTTACTGGTAAAACTGGCTCTACAAAGAAAAATGCAATCCAACCAATCACAGCAGTAAATAGATTAATACAAATGGCATAAAAAATGCTGGTTTTTTTGTCAAATCTTAGCCTAACATTCAGAACATATCCTTCTATGGGTATGGCTACCAATAGAAATAAAAAGTCAAACAAAATTGCACCAATGGGAAAAGTTGTGGGAAATTCAGGAATTTCAAACATAAAAGGGTAAGCGGTAAGGGTTGACTTGAGAGAGTATAACTGAGAGATTGAGGATGATGGGTAAAATTATCGCTCTTCATCCAGTTTCGGCAAATCTTCCCAGAAACTATAAGTTACTGGTTCGCTTCTTGATTGCCCTCGTCCCTGGTGGGCGGGGTTATTCACTCTTCCAGTCTTTTACCATCTTTTTGTTCTTTTAGTTCTGGTATTGCAAAACTTAACTTGACTCTTAACTCTTGACTCTTGACTCTTGACTAGGGCGCGAAAGTTATTCCCTAACCCCTAATCCCCAATCCCTAGCTGATAGTGCAAGACCTTCGGTAAGATGAGAGACTGCCACGTTACAACTTTTCGCTCTTATGACAAGGAACGGCGTAGGTATTCGCACGGCGCAAGTGCGTTCAGAACGGCTCACTGGTCAAATTCACGTCTATGATGGCGTGGGGAAAGGTAAATCCCAAGCGGCGTTAGGAGTGGTTTTGCGCTCGATTGGCTTGGGGATTAATACACCAAGCAATTCCAACCGCGTTTTACTGCTGCGGTTTTTAAAGGGACCAGAACGTGATTATGACGAGGATGGGGCGATCGCAGCTTTGCAGCGCGGTTTCCCCCATTTAATTGATCAGGTTCGCACAGGAAGAGCCGAATTTTTTGGTCACGACGAAATTACCCGTTTTGACCGAGATGAGGCGGCGCGGGGTTGGGATGTGGCGAAAGGAGCGATCGCCAGCGGTTTATATTCTGTTGTCGTTTTGGATGAACTTAACCCCGTCCTGGATTTGGGTTTGCTGGATGTGGATGAGGTGGTGCGGACTCTAAAAGCCAAACCGCAGGAGTTGGAAATCATTGCTACCGGACGCGCAGCACCGCAAAAGTTGCTCGACATTGCGGATCTGCACTCGGAAATGAAACCCCAACATCACCCAACAGCAAAAGCACTTTTGCTCGAAGGTATTGAAATTTATACCGGTGCGGGTAAGGGTAAGTCTACCAGTGCTTTGGGTAGGGCGTTGAAAGCCATTGGTAGGGGGATCAATCATCCGGGATCTACTCGCGTATTGATTATGCAGTGGCTTAAAGGTGGTAGTGGCTACACAGAAGATGCGGCGATCGCTGCTTTACAGCAGTCATATCCAGAGGTGGTAGATCATCAACGTTGTGGTCGAGATGCGATCGTCTGGCGCAATTCTCGGCAAGAATTGGACTATGTGGAAGCGGAACGCGGTTGGGAAATCGCTAAGACGGCGATCGCCTCCGGACTCTATAAAACTATCATCCTCGATGAACTAAATCCCACCGTAGACTTGGAACTACTCCCCGTTGAACCAATTGTCCAAGCTTTGCTTCGTAAACCCCGCGATACCGAAGTTATTATCACCGGTCGCTGTCAAAATCAACCCGCATACTTCGACTTGGCAAGCGTTCACTCCGAGGTATACTGCCACAAGCACTATGCCAATCAAGGCGTAGAACTTAAACGTGGGGTAGATTTTTAATCTAGCTATTAGTCATTTATCATTGGTCATTAGCCCTCGGATAAATGACTAATGACCAATGACAACTGAAAATGGACAAAGGACAACTGACAATGGACAACAGCAATTTACTCGACCTGGTAACGGCTTTTTTGGCGCTTGCAATACTTTTAGGCGGTTTCTTGATGATGTTCACCACAATCTTCACTACCAAGCGCAAGTAATTTAGGCGCTGATCATAATAAAGTCTTGATTCTTGAAAGCAATTCGTCAAAATCTACAGGTTTGCGAATAAAATCGTTTGCCCCGACTGATAATCCCTCGTTGACATCTATTTGATCGAATGCTGTAATTAACACTATAGGTATGTGAGATAGCCGTTGGTTTTGTCGAATTCGCTGTGTTACTTCACACCCGTTCATATCGGGCATCATCAAATCCAGCAACACTAAATTTACGGGTGAGTTTTGCAGCGCTGTCAATGCTGCACTACCAGAATCAGCAGTCTCTACCTCATATCCTTCAGCTTCTAAAAGTGTCTGGAGCAAAAATAGGTTATCCGGCAAGTCATCTACAACCAGGATGCGGTACGAATCTGAGGATTTTATGTAATGCATAGTAACAGCTTATATTTTTTCGTATTGCAATACACATAATTTCTTTTCAAAAAGCTAGTTACACCATCCGTTAGATAGATATTTGGGAAAAATCAATAATTTTATCGGTGATAATCTGACAGTATTGTGGTAAAAGCAATATTTGAAAGCGGCTTGATTTATACCTTTTTCTAATTCGCTTTCATCAGCTTTTGTAAAAAATTAAAACCTTTAAAAGGATTTTTTCGGCTTGACATTTGTCTTCTAATATATTACAGAGGAAGGGTAAAGGGTAAAGGGAAAAGGGCAAAGGCTCATACTCATGACTTATCCTTTCCCAAAGAGGTATAAAGCCCCTGTATTTATACATGGAGCATTCCTTAAAAAGATTTTTACCAGACACGTAGTGCGAAAAAAAATTAATATCCGCATAAGCGAAACCCCTGCTTTTAAGTCACTGGTTTCCCTTTTTCCCTTCCCCCAAGCCCAGTCCTCCTTCATTACCATCCCAGATGTAAGATTCGATCATCATCGATGACAAACAGGATTTCTATTGGCT
The DNA here is from genome assembly GCA_964245695.1 of uncultured bacterium. GTDB lineage: Bacteria > Cyanobacteriota > Cyanobacteriia > Cyanobacteriales > Nostocaceae > Hassallia. The sequence goes on from CAXTNZ010000139.1 coordinate 15,770, forward strand.
GGTGGGTAGGGATATTAGAATGCAGGAAATCGACGGCTACATGCTGATTCGCTTTGATCAGATTTTTTCCGCCAGAACCGGGTTGACAAGTCACGATCGCTTTGACTGTCATAAGGAACCTGGAAGCGATCGCTTTGACTTATATATTCACACTCTTTAAAGCCAGCAGTCGGATTTGAACCGACGACCTTCCGATTACAAGTCGGATGCACTACCACTGTGCTATGCTGGCGCTCTTAAAAACAGGACGCAGGCAAAAACCTTTATCCCCCTCAGACATCATAACCGATTTCTCATCATACCATAAGCCTGCTAATTGTACAAGCAAATATAAATTAGATTAGGCGGAAAAATCCTGGCTTTCAGCTATATTACTGATTTTTGAGCATGTAAATGATTTCTTGGGCGCTCAAAATGTGATAAAATTCCAAAAAAACTATGATTTTGAATTCCCTAAATTAAGATTCATCCCAAAAGCTATCTTAAATCCCAGATTGAACACAAAAATATCTGGTAGAGTTTTAAAGTGGTATTTTTTTGATACGGCTGGGTCAAGGAACATAAAGACATAATTGTTCTTTACAGATCATAAGAATGGCAGCGTTGAGCGGACGAGATTTATTAAGTCTGGCGGACTTGAGTCCAACGGAAGTTCAAGAACTCTTGCAAATGGCAACTGAGTTGAAATCACAACGGCTGAAGTTGCATTGTCCTAAAGTGCTGGGGTTGTTGTTTTCCAAAGCTTCAACTCGGACACGAGTCAGTTTTACTGTGGCGATGTATCAACTGGGTGGACAGGTAATTGATCTTAACCCCAATGTCACTCAAGTTAGTCGCGGGGAACCGATACAAGATACAGCGCGGGTGTTGGATCGATATTTGGATATTTTGGCAATTCGCACCTTTGCACAGCAAGATTTAGAAATTTTTGCCAATTATGCCAAAATTCCCGTAATTAATGCGCTTACCGATTTAGGACATCCCTGTCAGGTATTGGCAGATTTATTGACCATTCAAGAATGTTTTGGCAATCTTGCTGGGTTAACCTTGACTTATGTAGGCGATGGTAATAATGTCGCCAATTCTCTGATGCTAGGTTGTGCTTTGGTAGGGATGAATGTGAGAATCGCCACGCCAATTGGATATGAACCAAATGCAGCCATCACAGAAAAAGCACGCGCAATTGCCGGCAACAAAACTGAAGTAATCTTAACTAATGACCCAGAAGCAGCAGTAAAGAAAGCTTGTGTACTTTACACTGATGTTTGGGCAAGTATGGGGCAAGAAGCAGAAGCAGGCGATCGCTTACCAATTTTCCAACCTTACCAAATCAATGAGGCGCTATTGAGTCTTGCCGATCGCGACGCAATTGTTTTACACTGTTTACCAGCTCATCGTGGTGAAGAAATTACGGAAGCGGTAATTGAAGGTTCTCACTCACGAGTTTGGGAGCAGGCAGAAAATCGACTACACGCTCAAAAAGCTTTGCTTGCAAGTATCTTAGGCGCATCTCAAATAACGTAATAGGTAAAAGAAGATTTTGAGCGTTTTTTCCTTTTGACTTTTTCCTTTCCGTTAGGGAGGTTTTTGTAGTACTAATGTTCTAGAGACATTTGTACTTTGTCTGCCTACTAATTTATGGAACGACTAACAGAAGCTCAACAAGAACTTTACGAATGGCTGGCGGAATACATCCGATCGCACCAGCATTCGCCTTCAATTAGGCAAATGATGCAAGCGATGAACCTGAAATCGCCTGCACCTATTCAAAGTCGCTTGGAACATTTACGCGCCAAGGGATGCATTGAATGGAGTGAAGGTAAGGCGCGAACAATTAGGATTCTGCGTGCAGAAAAACCAGGTGTGCCAATTTTAGGTACAATCGCCGCCGGCGGTTTAATCGAACCGTTCACGGATGCTGTCGAACATCTGGATTTGGCTAATTTGTCGTTACCTCCGCAAACATATGCTTTGCGGGTAGCTGGCGACAGTATGGTTGAAGATTCGATTGTCGATGGAGATGTGGTATTTCTGCGTCCAGTACCAGAACCAGATCATCTGAAAAATGGTATCATCGTCGCCGCCAGAGTCGATGGACACGGTACGACATTGAAACGATTTTACAGAAATGGCGATCGCGTCACCCTCAAACCTGCAAATGCCAAATACAACCCCATCGAAGTATCCGCAGTACAAGTAGAGGTGCAAGGTACTCTCATCGGTGTCTGGCGCGGTTACAACTAAGTAATGGGGACTGGGGACTGG